>QHXG01000363.1 GCA_003222845.1 Acidobacteriota bacterium
CGGTATCGAGAAGCGCATCTCGCTCGTGAGTTTGTCCTCGGGAGTCGAGAACCGAAATACGAATAATAGGTTCGAGGTTAGCACTGACGATTCCGGCAATCATGTCGCGCACCGAAGCCGCTCGGCTCCAAACCGGCGCACATAGGGAGAGCCAACGCGCACCATCCAGATCTGCGCATCCGGGTTATCTGCTTCCAAGCGTTTGGCGGCAGCAACCTCATCCTTATCGATCTCCCACTTGCCGGTCTCGATATCAATGACGACAATCTTGCCTTCGTTTTCAGGTTCAACTTTTCGCCGGATGTCGCGCTCGTAGATCGCGTTCCCACGTCGCGCGAACTCTGCTTTGGGATAGCGGCGTTGGCGGATTGGCATGGACCTTAGTTCCTCTTTTTAACTCGTCGGGAATCTATCACACCGGAAACGACAGAAACAACGAGTGTCCGGCATTCAGGGGCTGTGCGCTTCACTAGCGGCAGCGAAGCTTGCTTCTTCCAACTTCTTCAGCCGGTAGCGAAGCTGATCGCGCGAGATGCCGAGCAGTTCCGCGGCTTTGGTCTGATTCCCGCCGCTCCGTTCGATTGCTTGCCTCACCAGGGACATCTCGACCTCTTCGAGTCCTACGCCCTCCGCCGGTAAACGAAAACGAGATGACACGCCGTCTGCTCTTCCATCCTGGGGCAGCGATTGCTTCACTCCTTCAGCCACGGCTCGCGGCACATATTGCATCGTGATCACGTCGCCATCTTCCAAAATCAAAGCGCGCTCAATCACGTTGCGCAGCTCGCGTACATTCCCGGGCCACTCGTATCGACGGAACGCAGCGGCTACTTCGGGTGCGATTCCGTGGATGTGTTTGCGCAGGCGCTTGCCAAATGAGTCGATGTAGTAGTCCGTCAGCAGCAGGACATCATCGCCGCGCTCGTGCAGCGACGGCATATCGATTTGAATCACGGACAATCGGTAATAAAGATCTAAACGAAATCGGTTTGCTTCACTCTCTGTCTTCAAATTGCGATTCGAGGCCGCGATGATCCGCGCATCGAAAGGAATATCTTTTAGCCCGCCGACGCGGCGAAACGCGCCCTCCTCCAGCACTCGCAGAAGTTTGGCCTGCAGACTGAGTTCCAGTTCGCCAATCTCATCCAGAAAGAGAGTTCCTCCTTCGGCCTGTTCAAACAAACCTTCCTTGCGCACCTTGGCATCGGTGAAGGCTCCCTTCTCATATCCGAAAAGTTCGCTTTCGATCAGCGTGCCAGGCAAGGCAGCGCAATTGATCGCGACAAACGGACCATCGGCGCGGTTTGACTGATAATGTATTGCTTTGGCCACCAGATCCTTGCCGGTGCCTGATTCCCCTTGCAGCAAAACCGACGACACTTCGCTTTCGGCAACTTTTCTCGCGATCGACAACATTTCCCTCATCGCCGGGGACTCACCTATGATTTGATCGAAGCTGAACTGCTGCGCCCGTTCGCGCCGAAACAGGTTCACTTCTTTGCGCAACCGGGACGCCTCGATTCCGTTCCGAATCGCGACGTGAAGCTCTTCGAGGTTGATTGGCTTGCCGATGAAATCGTACGCGCCGCCCCGCAGCGCCGCGATGGTTTCGTCAACCAGCACATTGGCGGTGATCATGATCGCCACGGCGTCTGGCTGCCGCTGGCGAATCTTGCGCAACACCTCGAGACCTGAGGCGTCCGGGAGATTGATATCGAGCAAGACAGCCGCCGGCGACTCTGCTTCAAACGCGGCCAGCGCCCCGCTCCCGGTTTCAGCCTCGACCGGTTCAAAGCCCCAGCCGCGCAGCGCCTCGCCGAGCGACCAGCGAATCATCTTCTCGTCATCGACGACGAGAATTTTGTCTTTGTAGTTTTTCAGCGTTGCTTCTCTCTTTCGAGTCGCTGTCATCGCGACTTAAAATTATAGGCGAGGCCATCGAGCCACGAAAGCTGCCACTTACTTCTGAAAGCGTAGCGGATGCCTACAAAACGGCTGCTCGTCGCAACTGCTGTTCCCACGCACTGGAATTAGGAATGTCTCGCGGAGACGGTGACTTTGACCCTTAGGAGCGGTCGTTTTGGGGAAATTTGCGCAAACTAGACAGACGGCTGCGTAATTTTTCTCCTGACCGCTACGAGTTGAGAGGTTTCTTTCGCGCGCTGCCCGCAGCGCTTGAGAATGATCCGGATTCAGCGATAGTCTAAGCACGATGTCTGTTTCAGTCACTAATCGCCGACCGGCGATGCTTGCTCTGATGGCTTCTTTCCTGTTGACGTTGCTGATCCGTAGTCGGCTCGCGCAAGCTCGAACATTACGATGCAGCGCTGTTGGGTTACACGATCGCCAGCGTAGTCGCATTCGGAGCGATTGTCTTTCGCTATGCTATCTGGTTGCAGCGTCCCGCGACCCGGGTTTACTGGCGGCGCAGTTGGAATCTTTATCTACAACGCGAAAAGTTCTGGCAGAATGGTTATCGGGCTTATCTATTTGGCTTTCCGTTAAATGTATTGCCGGGTCGAAGCATCCTCGCGAGGATTACATTTCACGCGCTCGACTTTACGGCGCTGATGGTCATCGCCGGGTGTGCGATTGCGGTTCATCGTCGCTTGCGCGATCGCGGCGCAATAGCGTTGCAGCAATTCACGCTTGATTTCGTGCCGCACATGTTACTAATTGCTATTTCGGTTACGGGTCTGATGCTCACGGCTTCGAGTCTGTGGCTGAAGGGTTATATGTATCACTTCATCGCGTTGACGCATCAAGCGACGGTGATCATGACGCTTTTCTATTTGCCGTTCGGCAAACTCTTTCACGTCGTGCAACGGCCCGCTTCAATCGGCGTGGAGTTGTATCAGGAACGGGCACGCGAGATGCCGCAAGCGAAATGCGCGCGCTGCGGCTCCGAGTTCGTGGCGCAAATCTGGCTCGATGATTTAAAGACCGTGGTCGACCAGGAAACGATTTCAAATAAACCGCTTAACCGCAGAGGGAGCTGAGGTTTTCGCAGAGGCCGCCGAGGAAAAACCTTTGCATTCCTCTGCGAAACCCTCTGTGTCCTCTGCGGTTTAATCGGTTTCATGCAATCATACGTCTTCAATTTTCAGCGCGCGATCCTTCAAAGACTTTCTCTCCACTGGTCGGCAAATTCGCATATGCCAATCCGCGAATGATCCTCTTGCATCGGGGACAGTAATCTTGCAACGTGCCGCCATCACCCATCGAATAGTCAAACCCAAGCTGATATTTGTTCACGTCCGCGCTATCTACGTTCGCATCCAACAGACCTCTCCTGGCCAGCGGCAGCAGGCGATCGAGAATCAGCAAGGACGACGGATAGCTCTGCCCGTCAATCCAATTGAATTGAGCGTCCAGCCCGTGACGAGCCGCGCGGAAGAAATTTGATTTAGCGTCGTCAAATGACATCCGCTTCGCGACATCTCCGTATTCCTCCGGAACCGACAACATCAGCCCAGCGAAGAATGTCGCATTCGCGATTTCATCGATAACCGTCGGACCTGCAGGAAGTGCGCGATTCTCGACGCGCAGATGCGCCACGCCGTCTTCGATCCCGTAGCAGGCGCGGTTCCAAAGCTAGTCATCACCCATGCTCGCGACGCCGAACGGGCGAATCGGATTTTGGAGAAGGCGGAGAAGCATTGTCTGATCTCCAACTCGATCAAAACTGAGACCAAACTCGAGCCTGAGGTCAGCTTCGCCGGCGAGTGAGACCAGACAGGACTATTGGCGGTCCTTTACGATTTACGAATCGCCCATCTGATCTCCGACCTCTGATGTCTACCTGCTATCATCGGTGCTAAACTGAACGGCGGTTAACGGTGATAAGAGGAGGTCCAATGGAAAGCTTAGTTCTCGAAGTCAGAAATCCGGATACAGTCCACGCGATCGCGGAAGCCGCAAGGCGCCAGGGCACTACTCCTGAAGCCGCCGCGCTTGAACTCCTCGAAACAGCGGTCCTCGCACAAAGGCCGTTTGCCGAGATCGTTGAGCCTGTTGCCAGGAGCTTCGATGAAAGTGGAATGACCGAAGAGAATCTTGACGATCTGGTAGCACAAGCAACACGGCCTGGACTGGGGTAAACTGAGTTCGTGATTTATGAGTGGGATCCGAAGAAAGCGAAGGCAAACCAGCGCAAGCACGGCGTGTCATTCGACGAGGCGGCAAGCGTGTTCCTTGATCCGCTGGCAGTCACCTTTCCTGACCCGGACCACTCTGGCGAAGAGTTTAGAGAAATCACGATTGGCCGTTCCGCAAGTCAGAGAGTAGTTTTTCTCTCCCACACGCGGCGGGGAGATCGCACTCGACTCATCAGCGCGCGGAAAGCAACCAGGAGGGAGCGCAAGCAGTATGAAGAAAGCATCAGCGAAGAGAAATAACGACGAGCTGAGGCCGGAATACGACCTCTCGCAACTGAAAGGCGGTGTTCGTGGCAAGTACTACCGCGAAGCTACTGCCGGCACCAACCTGGTGCTCATCGAACCAGAACTGGCGAACGTGTTTCCCGACACCGAATCCGTCAACCGCGCGCTCCGGCTTCTTGCCGATACTGCAGAGTCAGCCATAGCAAAGAAAGGACTTCGAAGGAAAGCTGCAAACAGCCGACTGAAACGTAGTGCTTAAGAACCCTGTCTCCGAGCTGCCGAAACCCTGGAATCAGAAGAAGTTTGAAACTCCGCAGATAGGAATTATCAACTTTCTGGTCGGACCTAACGGAAGCGGCAAATCAAAATTCGCAGAAGCGTTATCTGATTATCGATGAGCCAGAACTCAACCTGCGCCCGCAGTATCAGGCATTCTTTATGCAGGAAGTTCGCAAGTTCGCAGGGGATCCGATCGCAGACCAGAAAAAGAAGGTTGTCTTTCTAGTCACGCACTCTCCTTTTATCCTCGATTTTCGATCAGTCGAAGACGTGAAGTCTGTTGTTTCATTCAGTCTAGACCACTCGATTCCAAACCACATTCTCAACCTCGATCCGGCTGCCACCGCGAGGTTGTCGGCATTGGTGCCACGATTGAATGTGCACCACAAGCAACTCTTCTTCTCCGACAACCCGATCTTCGTTGAAGGTATTCTGCTATGCCTGGGGTAAAGGAAAAGCGCAAGATATGCAGCGCATGATCGACTTATCAAATAATCGGGCAAAGTACGTTGCAGTTCACGTCGCAGAATTATATGAAGCGTGGCGGCTAGGTCTAATCTCTTTCACTCAGGAGCTCCAGACTGATTCGGCGAGAAGTTCCAGGGTTCTCACAAAGGCGAATCACTTCTTCTCAGAGTGGGGTGTAGAGTCGGTCGAAGAGTTGATTAGCGCTATGAACGAATAACGAGAGGTCAACAAATCGTTCTGGATGAACCGCTGTAGCTCCTCTCGTTCTGACGGTGGCCGGCTGTACCTTGCCGCTGAAGGCTTACCTGATCAAATCCAATTGCGGTCATCACGATAGGCGATCTCGGTTGATAGTCGTGCCCTGCTAGGCGGCCCGCGTGCTCAGGTATTCTGCCAGCGTTTTGTCGGCAGTTTGAATGTGGACGAGCAGCCAACTGCGCAGCGCCTCGATCAGACCCTGCTTGTCCATCGTCGTTCCGGTCGCGAGGCTACGCTTCAGGTTTTGCACTTCAACCAGCAGCCGTTCGTGCTCCAGGAAATGAGACTCATAAGATTCGTAGGCATGCAGCTTCATCGCGAGCTGTTCGGAGAGAAAATGGAGATTTGTGTGTTCCACCAGCTCATTGAGTAGGGTGTAGACCAAAGCATCGGGAGCCCCGCCCCGAACCGCAGCTTTAAGATCATTGAACAGGTTAAGTTGGCCCGCATGCTCCCGATCCATCGAAGCAATGCCGTAGCTCGGATCCGTTGATTCCTCCAGTGCACCCATACGCTTCCGGTATTCTCGCATGTCTCTCTCATCAGGCCTAGCTTTCAAGGAGTGCGGTTGTATTCGATATGCACGATTCAGCATATATGAGCCGATCTCATTTATTTTTCGGATGGCACTCGACGCATTGGAACATCGAAATGTCGCCGAGGTTCACCGGGTGTTGAAAAGGCTTATTGCCCTTGTGGCAGAACTCACATTTGTGATCCGCTAGCCCGCCGAGATCGACGGGATGTTGAAAGGCGCCAGTCTTCACATTCTGTTCGGCCGGCCGAGCTGAATCATAGAGGACCGTGTGGCAGATCGTGCAGTTGTTGCTGATTACTTTGCCCGTGTTGCTGACGTGCTCGCCATCGTGACAGCGAAAACACCCCGCGAAATAAAGATGGCCGATGTTGTTAGGATGCGTCTGCCAATCGGTCTTCATTTCAGGAAAAAAATACGTGCGAAAGATTCGCTGGATTTCGCTAATCCCACCTTTGATTGAATCCTGTTTTTGCGCGAATGCTTCGGCGTAATTGATGCGATAGAAATCGTTCAGAGTTTTCTCAATCGCAAACAACGCCTCACCGGAGGTGGAATATTGTTTACTAAGAACTTCCACGGCCTGCTTTTTTAGAAAGGGCAGGGCAGGATCCAATCTGCCGGCGACGAAAGCCTGGTCCACCGCTACATCGGGCGGCAAATAGACGTGCGCCGGGCGATTGTGGCAATCAACACAATCCATTCGACGCTTGGTACCGTTCGCAATCTGCTCCGCCGACAGAGGACGAGTGCGATCGTAATACTCAGAGACGTTCCCCTGCCGATCCTTGATGCGCACCCAGGGAATGACCTGCCGATGATCATCCGTGGAAATGTAAGTCACTTCGTTGGCGATGTTCATGTGCCAGTGGATGCCTTGCACTAACCCTGTGGTCGGGCTGCCCCCACCAACATTTATCAGCATTCGCAATTGACGCACGGTGTTTTGCTCGTCATAACCATAATGAGTGATCACTTTTAATTGCGCGCCGAAGAACTTCTCGGGCCAATGGCATTGTTCACAGGTTTCCGGCGCCGGGCGCAGGTTGTGCACCGGGCTGTTGATGGGTCGCGGATATTTCTTGAAAGTTACCGAGTAAAGCTGATAGGCGCCCGAAATCTTTGAGCGCACGTACCAGCCCGCTCCCGGGCCCACGTGGCAGTCGACACAACGCACGCGCGCATGAGCGCCCGCTTGATAAGCAGTGAATTCCGGATTCATCACCGAGTGGCACGTCTGCCCACAAAACGAGACGGAATCGCTGAACTCATAAGCTTGGTAGCTTCCGAATGCGCTCGCCGAGATAAAGAGAAAGGTGAAAAGCAGGAATGCAAAGAACGCTCGCCGCGAATGAGGCTCATTCAAATCAAGTCTCGGGTAGGCCGCGATTTCTCCCGGCGCCAGTCGCCGCCGGCGGCGCCGCTCGAGCACGATTCCAACGACAATCACCAGCAGACCGAAGACCAGCGCCGACGGCAGCACGATGTAAGTGAGGATGCCCATGTAAGGATTGGGCGCCGAGGCGGTGATTTCGATGAGGAAGAGCAGCGTTACGCTGACGAGGCTAGCGAGTACGATCGCCACTCCGACTAAACTGATGTAATTGCGAAAGAGGCTGGGGCGCTTGCGAGCGGATGCTTCTGCTTCGTGCATGAGATCGTCTTGCGAGTCGCTGCGAACGCAACACCGGAGTTGCGATTCCGAAGGCTAGCTAAGAGCTTTTGACTTTTCCGAGACCCACTCGTGTATTAGCGCAGCGGGGTCGATGCCTCGCACTCGTGCGATTCCCTCTACCTTTTTTGCTTCCTGTGGTGAAAGATGAACCTCGACCACCGTCTGTCGTTCAAAAACCGGCTCAATAATTTCTTCCAGCTCGTCAGCAAAATCTGTCAGATCATGTGTATCCCAAAACTGAGCCAATTCATGAATAGAATCCATCCGCGGAAGCTGCTTGTTCATCTGTTTTTCCATAGCCTATATCGATGCTTCTCGTTCTCTGTCATCGGTCGCGCCGTAACCGGATAGCCCCTGCCATGAGGGAATCGAATGATAACACAGAGCAAATAACGGCCAGCCTCCGTCTGACCAAGAAGGTAATAGACAGGATTCGGGCCTGCTGACTTTGCTCGTTGGACAAAGGGCTTACCAAAGCAAATCTCCTCTGGGAGGCAATATCGCTAAGCATAATTCCCGCGTCGTGAATGCGCAGTGATTAGCGTCACACGAAACATGAAGATGAATGGTGCGTTGTTGTCTACATGAGCGGGAGTATGTTGCTGGGAGCGCGGGCGTCCCGCCCGCAATGAGTGCGTAGCGCATAAGAATCTCCGCGGTAAGCAGTTCTTTGTAAGGATAAGACGGGAGCGCGCGGTGCACGTCTTGCGGGCGGGACGCCCGCGCTCCCAGTAATTGCTATTTCAAGGACTTCATGAAGCCGACCAGCGCTT
>QHXG01000340.1 GCA_003222845.1 Acidobacteriota bacterium
GATAGTACTGTGCGATGAACGCGTTACTTGGCATCCTTACGGCAATTGTTTTTGTTTCAATCTTGCTGGTCGTTCCAGCCCACTCAGACGCCGCGGGGGCTCTTACTGTCTGTGTGCTTCTGGCTATTCCCGTGGCTGTTCTGCTGTGGAGAAGTAAAGTCGAAGGTCAATTCCTGTTGCAAGTGTTCGTGGCCGCGCTGCTGGTAAGGGTCCTGGTCGGTGCGATCATTAACGTTTTTGAACTCCAAGAGTTCTTTGGCGGCGACGCGCTG
>QHXG01000341.1 GCA_003222845.1 Acidobacteriota bacterium
CTTTGGTCATCCCAAGGGCTTAAAGACGGCCCGATAGTATTTATCCTCGTGTTAGCCATACTGTTGACGCTACAACTGGGAGAGAAGTTCAGCTTCAAGAACACCGTATTTCTTTGTTTAATCCTCGCCACGTTGATCAGCTTTCGCTTCTATCTTTTTTACATGATGACGGCGGCAGTACTGGGAGCATTCATCATCGGTACGCGTGACCTTACGCTGTCAAGATTCATCAGTCAATTCTTGGTTGTCATTGGAATTGGCATAGGCCTAACCTATCTGGGAGTGCTGCGGACGGCACAGCAGCAAGCCGGATAT
>QHXG01000342.1 GCA_003222845.1 Acidobacteriota bacterium
ACTAAATTTTACCTCTCAGCTTAGCCCATGCCAGACCAAGGTATTCGTGCAAGGCAAGATCTGCCTTGTGCAATTCGCCGACGCTGGGATAGAAGTCGGATAACCGCAAGCCCTGGCTCGACGACTCATAGTCTGTAGGAGCAGCGATAGGATCCATGCCCAATTTCCTGAACAAGGCTTGTGAGCGCCTCATGTGCGAGGCCGAAGTTACCAGGATGAATCGATCTTTTCCCACAATAGCTTGCACGAACTGGGCAGATTCTTCCGTGTCGCGCGACTGCGTTTCCAGCACCAGGTCCTTTTCCTCGACTCCAAGGGCGCGCATGGCCCTGCCCATCACTTCGGCAACTGGCACGTTCTCAAACGAAGTCCCCTCCGAAAGCACGATTTTTGATTCTGGCAGTTCTCTGTGTATCCGTACTGCCTCGACAATCCGTGCCAGCGAAGCGTCGTGCAGTTGCGTTGTCGGGGGCAAAGAAGGCGAGTAAATATCGCCGGCTCCAAGTACGACAACCCACTTCAAAGGCGGTTGAGTCAACGACGCGGCCTGTTCGGGTGTGACAAACACAGGTGTGAAGGGCCGCTCGAGCGGCTGTAGTAACAGATTCGGAATGCTCGCATTGGAAAAAAGAAGCAAGGTCACCGCACCAAGCGAAACCAGAGTTCTTCCCAGTCGCTGTCTACCGGTAAACCATAAGAAAATCAGGCCGGCGATAAGCAACAGCGCGCAGACGGGCAGCGGCAGAAAGAGCGAAGATATTATCTTTTTTAGCAAAAACATTTTGAGGGTTCACCTCGGCCAAATTCAAATTTTGAGATAGATTATGGTGTTACGGGACGCGACCTTGACGCTGCGAACGCGGCGTAGCTAAACTCAACTTCGCACTTATGCTTGGACGTACCAATACCTTCCTGGCTGTCGTGAGAATGCCCGCGAGAATCGTCCGGATGATTTCGCGCGACCCGCGAGGATTCTTCATGCTGTTAAGAATGGCGTTCTGGGTCGCAACTCTCTCGCTAATGGTTAAGGTACTACCGCTACCAACCGCCTTCCGCATCATCACTCCGCGAGTCAAATCCGAAGCCCCAGACCATCCGCAAGCGATACAAGACAAACTGGCGGGTTTGATTGACCGGCTCCTGGCACTGGATCTGTTTGTCTTTACGCCCACTTGTTGGAAGCGGGCGGCGATCTTACATCGTTATCTGGCTTTGAACGGAATACCGAACCGCGTCATCTTCGGGGTGCGAAACGCTCAGGAAAAACTGCTGGAAGGCCACGCCTGGCTCGAGGCCAATAATGAACCAATATTAGAAAAGATCGCTCCGCAGTACACAAAGATTTACGCCTTTGAATGAACCAAACGCTGGGCTTCGAATTCCTTCAAGATTTTTTCCACGCTCGCTGCCGCACGATCTGACGACACCTCGTAGGCCTCCGTCATCTTGTTAATAATCTCGGGAAGTGGTTCCTGCTTTTCGAGGCAGGTCCAGACGAGCATTGCCGTCTCGTTAAGTTGGTAATATTGCTTTGAATTCAAGTCCACGAGCACACCTTCGCCCTGGTCGAATGCAGTCGAGATCACATGTTCAAAAGGAATTGGCGTAGCGCTTTCCAACATTACTTGCTTCCTCCTCCCGGGAATTTTAATTGCGAGACATCTTATCAGAACTCTCTGTAGAGCATGTACTGCTCGCTCCTAAGAATGATTTCGCAGTTTGCACAATCACTCTCGGAACTGATTACGAGCGCGCCTGGCGGAGGTAGCGCGCCCTTATCCAAGTGTACAAATTCGGAGATGCTCCTCCCCTCGAGCGTCGCGTACCACAGCGCGTGTATGTAGGCCGGGCCGTAGTATCCGTCAACCAAGTAGATCGGTCTTGACGGCATGGCAGTGGCCGCGTCATAGACCGTCTTGTATCCCACGTCCAAGGCCAGGGCTCGCTTTGGGCTCGTTGGACCATCGCGCCAAAATACCACTTGAAAGTAGGCGGCCTGCATTGCTGTAGCCAAAAGCAGACCAATCAATAGCGCTTGTCGCGACGTTAGACCAGCGACACCTTTTGCCGATTTTGACTCAGCATCTTCGACGGCTAGGTTGAGATTCTCTGCCTTGCTGGCTTCGTATAACCATTCCAGCGCCGGGACCATTAAAACGACTAGAAATATTTGATATGCAATCATTCGCCCGGTGTGAAAAGCGTCTACAGTCAACGCGCCGGGCACAACTGCTGCCAGCGTCGCAAAAATCATGAATCGCCAGAAAGGATCGCGGCGCCTGTAAGCGACTACAATCACAATACCCAATAGAGAAAGGATGAGTGGCGCGATCAGCATGCTGCCGTTTGCTTCCGGAACGTGGTGGCGCGCGTTTACGTCACCGCTCGTCAAGAGGCCGATTAAACTCAGATCCTGAAAATATCGGGAGATGAATCTGAGAATTATGGCTTGCATGCTCGGCTCCTTGCGGATGTAAGAGATGAGCGCGAACCTGGAGGTTAGTAGTCCGGGATGGCGAAGATTGAAGACAGCCAGGGGAATGAGAGTCAGGCCATAGACAATCCAGACCTTCACCACATCGAAGAGACGTCTTCGATTTACCGCCAGGAAAACCAGACCCAGCGCGAGCAGCGGCGCCAGCAAACGGCCAATCGTGTAAGTGTAGGTTAGTAAGCCGAGCGTGGCGCCGATCTTCACTACATCCAACCAGGTCCAGCGTTCCTTTGACAATGCTGAGTAGAGCGCGAGCAGAAACAGTGCGAGCGCCAAAGGATAGAAAGACGAATCAAAGTAAAGGCGTCCGACTTCAAACAGCCATGGCGTAACCAAAGCTGTGAACCCAACGATGATGCCGATCGGGCGCCGGCGCGAGATTCGAAACGCGAGCAATCCCAAAAGCATGGCCGCGCCGAACTCCGCAGTCGCACTCAAGAACCGCGAGAGCCAAATGCTGGGAGGAAACACCAGGTTGACCGCAGCTAACAAATAAATGCAGACCGGATTAGCGTAAGTCGTAAAAGGAGGTGTGAAATTCTTAAAGAACAGTGGCCAACGCACGCCAAACTCACTCGCTCCGGTCCTTGCGATAAGATAGGCGTTGTATGCAAAGGCGGACTCGTCAATATAAAAGCCCGGCGGATTGCGCGTGAGTCCATAGGTGTAGAGGATGAACAGAATGACGACGCAAAGCAGGAAAAGAACGATCCGATACAATTGCGTAAAATCCCTAGGCGTGGCAGAAGTATGTAGTCTCATTTGATTTCTATTGAGAAATGTCTTCTCATTCACACCTAGCTTTAGCTTGGTGAACTAGCGAACCTCACGATCCTGGCCCAACCGTTTTACCCCCAATCGCACTATCGAAAACCGTTAAAACGGTTAAATGCATGACCAATCGCCTCGCCGCCACCCAGCTAAAGCAGGGTGTGACTGAAAGGTGCCCCGTAATTTCTTGGTGTCCTCAGCTACCCGTCGGACCGCATGTTCACATCCAAGCAAATTCAGACCGTAGCATTTTGTGGAAATCGAATCATGTGCGACGACCTGCATTCTTCCGACCAGACTGACGCGGTCTTTGGCCCAACCAGACGCGATATTTGATCGGGTGTTGCCGGATGGAGACCTAGCACGCTAAGCGCTTTCAGTATTACCGTGACGGCAGGCCACCAGACGGGAAGCGGCGCCGCTATGTATTTTCGCGCGAGCCGCAGAGCCAGAGTCACGCCATTGAGCCTCTCGGGCCCGCACAATTCAACTATTTTGACGCCCTTCGCGCCGCTGCCAATCAAACGAAACACACACTCAACGAAATCATCGAGGTGAACAGGCGCGAATTGGATGTTTTGATTTCCCCATAATAGCGGAACGACGTGCAGACACGCAGCCAACCATACGAACTTATCGAGGCCTTCACGACTTCCACCGCCATACAACTCCGCCG
Organism: Acidobacteriota bacterium; assembly: GCA_003222845.1. Taxonomy (GTDB): domain Bacteria; phylum Acidobacteriota; class Blastocatellia; order Pyrinomonadales; family Pyrinomonadaceae; genus UBA11740. The sequence continues at coordinate 3,942 of QHXG01000342.1, forward strand.
GTTGCAGAATCAATAAGCTTTCCCAGGCTATCTCCTTCAATGCTTCTTCGGCAGCGAGTTTTGATTCTCCGTACGCGCCATTGCCCGCTAGCGCACAGCGAGTGCTTACATAGAAGAAGCGCCGGCAGCCCAACGCCTGCGCCTGCTCAGCCAGACGTTTTGTTCCCTGCAGATTAACTTCCCAATATGCGGCCTCGTCAACCGCGTGAGTCACCGCTGCGAAATGGATGACGAGATCGAGTGGCTGCGGGATCGGCTCAAGAGAGATATTAGCCGTTAGGTCCAGTGAAAGCTTGCGGAGCTTTGGATGCGTTACGGAAATATCTCGTCTGTTAACTCCACACCAGATTTCCGAAAAATCCGCATCCTCCAATATTCGTCG
>QHXG01000343.1 GCA_003222845.1 Acidobacteriota bacterium
GTCTATGAAACGAGCAAGCGCGCGTCTCATTTTTTCGTCGGTGTGCATGCTACTACTCTCAACGCGGGCCGTCTGTCAGCCTAAACCAACGCAGATCGCTGTACTCGATCTCGGCGCCACCGCCACTGGCGTGCGTACTGCCGCTATGATCAGGGAAATGTTTCAATCGAAACAACCGTCGCAATCCCTCCACGAGATCCAGACCATTGATGCGGATCAGGTGCAGGTCGCCGCAAAAGGCCTTGGTTTTACCGGATCCCTGAACCTCACTCTTCAACAAGCGCGCGATCTTGGCGCCGCGATCGGATGTGACTTTTATTTACTTGGCGACGCGGAAACCGTGAAGAGATCTCCTTCGACCGGACCGAGTTACTTCGAATCTTTTGCGTCCGTCTTTCTTGTCAGCGCGCGCACGGGCAGATTGGTTGTTTGGGAACGGCCTTCAGAGCAATTCTCCGGAAGAATCTGAAAAGGCCTTGCTCGCGATGCTAGCTTCCGCAGAAACCCGCCAACGATACGTCAGCGCCATTCGCCGCGCAATAGAGGAGGAGCGCGCTGAACGAGCGTCCGCAACAGAACTCAGCGCGCTGATCATCGAAGTCATGTCGGACGAGAATTCCGAAACCGACAAAGACGTGCGCGCACCGCGAGCTTACCGTCGATTGAAGCCGCCTTATCCTGAAACCGCCGCGCGAGCCGAAGCGGAAGCGACGGTTGATGCGCTGGTTGAGATCGATGCCCGCGGCGAAGTCGGCCGGGTCGAAATTGTGCGGTGGGCCGGCTATGGCTTGGATCAATCCGTGGTGGACACCGTGAAGCAAATGCACTTCTTTCCGGCCATGCGCAACGGTGTCGCAATTCCGATGCGCGTACTGCTTCGTTATAACTTTCGCAAGCCGCCGATTCAGAATTCTCCGCCGCAAAAGCCATTGATCGAGTACGAATTCTGAATTGCACCGCGGTCGTTGCTGCGCTATGATGAGCACAACTTATGAGCGAAGATCCCACAAAGCGGTTTCCGAAGGCCCCAGGCGATAACGGCGAGGATAAGCTCGATCGGTTGTTTGCCGCAGTCGAAGCATTGCGCAGCGAACTCCACAGTGAAGTGTCGAGTTTGCGCAGCGAACTCCACAGTGAAGTGTCAAGTTTGCGCAGCGAACTCCACAGTGAAGTGTCAAGTTTGCGCAGCGAACTAGCGACACTATCTGAAACCTTTGAACATCGTCTCTATGATACGCGTCCGATGTGGGAAGCGGTGCTCGCCGAAATGCAGAACCTCAAGACCCAAGTGAACGCTCTCGAAAACCGAGTGGAGATACTCGAAATCACCGTCCGCGATGGGCTCAAAGACATGGGGCACCTGTTTCGAACTCAGTACGTCGATGTCATCAGACTCCAGCGTGACTCTGAGGATCGCGTGACGGCGCTGGAACAGAAGCCTGCCTGATCCCTCCTCGATTACCATCACCATTCACGCCACTTAAGCCGCTAGCGTGTATTCGCTCCTACTTTCTATCGTGCTATCATCGGCGTGATCCGACATGCTTTATCTTTCGCAAGTTTTAGGTCGACCCATCCTTGACCTCGAGGGCGAGCGTGTGGCAACGCTCAAGGACGTCATTGTGCGTCTGGGTGAAGACGATCATCCGCCGGTCGCGGGGTTTGTCGCGCGTTATCGGCGCCGAGATTTTTTTCTGCCGCGTTGGCGCATCACGGACTTCGGCGAAGCGGGCGTGCGTTTGAATTCAGACATTCTCGATCTGCGGCCATTCGTGCGACGCGACGGCGAAGTGCTGCTCGCGCGAGACGTACTGGACAAACAACTGATAGACGTCGATGGGAAACGAGTCGTGCGGGTTAACGATGTCCAGCTTATCGAAGCCGCAAACGAGTGGCGGGTCACCGGAGCGGACGTGAGCCTGATCGGTTTGTGGCGTCGTCTGGCGCCGGCGTTTTTGCGCAGTGGGCGACCGGTGGAAGTCATCGACTGGGCCGACGTGGGCTACCTCGCCACGGATGCCGCGACCGTGCAGTTGAAATCGTCGCGGGGAAAACTGGCGCGCCTGCATCCGGTCGAAATCGCGCGCCTCGCGGAATCTCTCTCGTATCAGCACGGCGCCGAAATTGTCGAGGCGCTCGACGATGAAACCGCCGCTGAAACTTTGGAAGAGATGGCCGCCGAACGTCAGGCGCAGATTCTCGGTGACATGGATGAGGAACGCGCCGCGGACATTCTCGAACACATGTCGCCTGATGAGGCGGCAGACGTGCTTGGCGATTTGCCGGTAGAGAAGGCCGAGGATCTGCTCAATCGTATGGAGGACGAAGAACAGTCGGAAGTCGCTGAGCTGCTGCCTTATGCAGATGACACCGCCGGCGGACTGATGACGACGGAGTTTGTAGCTGTACCGCGGGACTTGACAGTGGGAGATGCGTTGGCGCGTCTGCGCGAGATGGCGGAAACGCCGAACATGATTTACTACCTCTACGTGGTTGAGAATGAAGTTTCCGAGAAGTTGGTAGGAGTAATTGCGCTGCGCAGCCTAATCCTTTCCGATCCGTCTTCGCCCCTGGAAATTGTGATGCGCAGCGATTTGCAGGTGGCGCATCCAGACGACGCGGCCGCCGATGTAGCGCAGAAGATTGCCGAGTATAATTTGCTGGCTCTTCCAGTCGTCGATGAGGCCGGCGAGATACTAGGCATTGTAACAGTCGACGACGCCATCGAAATCCTCTTACCGAAAGACTGGCGTCAGCGATTACCGAAGTTGATCGGATGAAACCGACTGGCCCCTTGTTTATTGCTCAAAAGGGTTCAAATCGGCAATTGGCAATCCAAAATCGAAAATGAATTCTGAGGACCCTCCAAGTGGCAGAACAAGAAACAGACGCGGATGCCGCAGGTCAACGCCTCTTGCGGCGCAGTGCTCAGCGTATGCGCCGCAGGATAGAACGGCGGCCTCGTCTGTTTGTTTACCTCGCTATTTTCGGTCCGGGCGTGATTACTGCCAGCGCGGGAAACGACGCCGGCGGCATCGCAACTTTCGCCTCGGTGGGCGCCGATCATGGGTATCAGCTCCTCTGGGTTCTGATTCCGCTAACCTTTAGCCTTGGTGTTGTGCAGGAGATGTGCGCCCGCATGGGCGCGGTCACGGGCAAGGGTCTTGCGGACCTGATTCGCGAACGTTTCGGCGTGCGCTGGACCGCGCTGGTCATGCTGGCTCTGCTGGTCGCGAACGGCGGCGTTACGGTGTCGGAATTCGTCGGCATCGCCGCCGCCATGGAATTGTTTGGCATCGCACGTTATATCTCGGTGCCAATCGCAGCGATCGCCATCTGGTGGCTAATCGTCAAGGGATCATATCAGCGGGTCGAGCGAGTCTTTCTCGCGATGTCGCTCGTTTTCCTGGGTTATGTAGTCGCAGCTCTCCTTGCGCATCCTCCGTGGGCCACGGTTGCGGTCGAATTGGTTCATCCGCATTTCGAATTGGCGCCGGCATATCTTTTTACCTTTGTGGCGGTCATCGGAACGACTATCTCGCCTTATATGCAGGTCTTTATCCAATCGTCCGTAGTCGAAAAAGGAGTGCGTCCGGAAAGCTATCGGCTGACCCGCATCGATGTTTGGGTCGGAACCATCTTCGCGATCTTAATAGTTTTCTTCATAGTGATTTCGACTGCCGCGACTCTGCATGTGCGCGGCGAACATGTTGACTCAGCAGCGGAAGCCGCGCACGCGCTGAGACCGCTGGCCGGAGCTTATGCTGAAACTTTGTTTGCAATTGGACTGCTCGGGGCTTCGATGTTGGCCGCCGGGGTGTTGCCGCTCGCGACTGCTTATTCGATTAGCGAAGCCTTTGGATTCGAGAAGGGCGTCTCCAGCAGTTTTCGCGAGGCGCCAATCTTTCTCGGAATTTTTACGTTCCTGGTGGCGCTGGGTGCGCTGATCGCAATGATGCCGGGCCTGCCGTTAATTCGCGTGCTACTCGTCACACAGGTCATCAATGGCGTGCTGCTGCCCATAGTTCTTTTCGCCGTCCTGCGCCTGGTGAACGATCGCGAACTGATGGGTGAGTACGTCAATGGCCCAGTCTATAATCTTGCGACCTGGGCCACAGCGATAATTGTCTCAGCCCTGTCGCTCCTGATGATCGCGACCAGTGTATTCCCTAACCTATTCGCGAAGTAGCTGGCAGTGTGCACAAATCGGTCTGCTGCATTTTGGCAGTAGGAGAAGGCAGGACTTCTTTACCTCACTTTACCTCTCGCCAAGCCGCGCGTTTGATGATAAAAGTACTTTCTCGTTCCCAAGTCTTTATTTAAGAGCGAGGATTGCATGGCAGCAGTCGGCCCCAAGCGGAATCGGATTTTAGCCTTCATTTTCGCGACCTTGGTCGTCGCGCTGGCTCTCTATTTTTTCCTCTACTTCGAGCAAGATTTGCGTAATTACCTGGCTTCGCGTATGGGGAGTCGCGCCCGCGCGGAAGACAGTCTGATTAACATCCCTAAGCTAATACTTTTTTCCCTGCTTGCGTTCCTAGCCGTTCGCGCGCTGAGCACTATCATTTTTGATTTTGTATTTCAGTTGCGGCGTGGCTATGAAGCCCCGACTCTGGTGCGAAATATCTTTTCGCTGGTCGCCTTCACAATTCTCTTCCTACTAATCTTTAATCGCATCTACACCGAAGTTAATCTGGGAGCGCTCTTCACTACCTCAGCCATCTTCGGCGTTATCATCGGTCTCGCCTTACAGGACACTTTGGGAAATTTTTTCTCCGGTATTTCGCTGCATGCGGACAGGCCATTTCAAGTCGGCGACGTAATCGTGGTTGGACAGCAGAAGCACACTGGCGTGGTCGAGGGCATTACCTGGCGCGCCATCAAGATCCGCACCTTTCAAAACCACGTGGTTCTCGTAAGCAACAGCAACGCTGCAAAGGAGGCGATAGAAGTTTGCCCGCGTGACAATCTGAACGCTCGCATAGTCTTCTTTGGTACGCTTTATACGGACTCACCCGCCAAGACAATCCATGTCGTGCGAGAAGCCGTACGCGATGCCGACAACGTCTCACCGAAGATCACGCCCATCGTACGAATCAGAAATCTTGGTGAGTCCTCTATTGATTGGGAAATAAAATATTGGCTGGAGGATTACGCGAAATACAACGACACGGATGCACTGGTTCGCCAGCGCATCTGGTATGCACTGCGGAGAAGTGGCTTAACCTTTGCTTATCCGACCCGCACGATCCAGTTAGAGCGGAAAGTAGCGCCGAAACCGGTTACCGCTGACGAACAAATTGCCGATCGGCTCTCGGCGGTGGACATCTTCTCACCGCTCTCCACCGAAGAACTACAAAAATTGGCCGCGGCAACTGTCGGTCACGTCTTTGCTCCCGGTGAGACGCTGATTCGCGCCGGAGATGAAGGGTCATCGATGTTCGTCGTCCACAACGGCCGGGTTCAAGTTCAAGTAACCGAAAATGGGCGGCCTCGACCCGTGGCCGTCTTGAGTGAAGGCGACTTTTTTGGCGAGATGGCCCTGTTCACGGGTGAACCGCGCACGGCGAACGTCCTCGCCCTGGAAGAAACTGAAGTGCTCGAAATCGGTCACGTGGCGATGAAGCATTTGTTCGAGACGAACCCCGACTTGGCTGAATCTATCAGTTGGACGATTGCCGAGCGCCGCGCCAGCTTGGCGGCGGGCTCTCAACAACTCGCCCAAGCCAGCATTGAAGAGTCCGCCGGGCTCCTGTCATCTATCAAGCGATTCTTCGGCCTTCGCTAGACCCAACCAATAAGCCCTGAATTCATTAAATTCTTCCAGACTGGCTGCATCGACTGGGATTCTCGCATCAACTTGACAAGCTCACACTCAGCCTTTATTATAGCGACGCGCTCAGGGCGTCAGGCCCTGAGTCATAGACCGAGTAATAACAATTCAGGAGGTTGGTTATGAGTATAATTCGTTACGACCCATTCCGTGATTTGCGGGCTCTTCAGGATGAAGTAAATCGTCTGTTTACAGGCAACATGGCCCGGTTTGACGACGAGGGTATAGCCCGCGGTTCGTGGAGCCCAAGCGTAGACATCTACGAAAACAAGGACCAGCTCGTGCTCGAGGCGGAATTGCCCGGCATGAAGCGCGAAGACTTTGACCTTTCCGTCGAGAACAACGTCATCACTCTTCGCGGAGAGCGTCACTTCGAAAAG
>QHXG01000344.1 GCA_003222845.1 Acidobacteriota bacterium
GACTCGCGCTCTGGCTGATAGGTCGCTGGTGTCTGTCGCCGAACCGAACTCAGCGATGGCTGCATCGCGATCCGTTGCTGTCGGCGTAACGCCGGCATTGGCGAACAGCGCGTCAACAAATTGAGCTGGCGGCATCGAGGTCGCGAAAGCCGAAGCGAAGCGAGCACGTTGCACGAACTGAGCAGCAAAGGTCTGTTTGTTATTTTCCAGTACCGTCTCCCAACCAGCTTGTCCAACGATCACGCCCTGCCCAATCTGCTGCGTATCGGAGACAAATTCGTTGAAACGCACGATGGGAACGGGAAGCTGATGTGCGCCATTGAAAGTTGAAGCGCCACTCCCGTCACCATAAGCGGCTTTGTACATACGCTCGACCAGATAACCTGTCTGTTGGAATTCGATCGAGAGAAAGTAAGCGGCAGAGACATTGATGCGTTTGATCTCGATGCACTGCTGATCGCCGCCGCAGAAAAGTATCTCGTTGGTCCAGAAAACTAGTCCGCTCGTGTCGGGTTGCCGATTCAGAAAATCTTGATAATGCTGCGTGACGAATATGCGCGCGTCATCGATCCGATTCCGTGTAGTTGGGATCAGAGAAATAACCGCCGCCGAATAAGGCGCGAAGCTGTAATCGAAAAGCGTTCCGGCGGTAGCAAATGTCGTCTGGGCTAAATCGGGCGAACCGTTTGCGGTGCGCGCAGCGTCGTCCTGCGGAATGCCGTATGAGGTCGCTCCTGATTGAGGATCGGGAACGTAATCATTGATCCAAATGCTGGCAGGCTGTGCCTGGTTGGGGCTCTTGTTAATAAGGAGCAGCGTCAGCGATCCATTCGCGCGCTTCGCTGCGTAGACGGCCAGCAAAGGGTTATCGCTGGTTGCCCGCACGACGGTATCGCCTCCGCGCGCGAAATACCGCATCAACTTGATGATGTAGAAAGATGGATAGCGGACACTTTGCGGCGACAGAATTCCGTAATCTCCGTAGAGCCGCCAGCCGTACAATGACGAGCTGTTGTTGTTATTATTCTCCTGGCCGTTTCGCAAATCCCACCAGAGCAAGGCCTTGAACTCCGTCTTTAGAATTTGGCCCAGGCTGTCGGCCATGAAAAGGCCATTCACAAGATTGGTTGTTTGCTTGCCGGGATTTGAATACACCGAGTTGTGTTCCGTGACGACAAGTTCGACGTTCGATCCGGCGGCGCCGAGATAGTCGGTTAATTGCTGGCGGAGGTTCGCAGCATCGTTCGGCCAGCTCTTTGCTGATTGCAGCAGCAGGCTGTCGCTTTCCTGGCCGGGCGCCTGTTCGTATCGATGATAGATCGCAAAGTCAGGCGTTACTCCAAGGCTCTTAAGCGTCGCCAGCATGACAGGCGTCCAACCATTGTGCGTCCTGCCAGTGCGCGGATTGACGGCGGAATGATTCGTGTTGTTGATGTACGAATCTTCGCCTGTGGTAACGACTGCGCCGACTTTGATCGAGGGATCGACGGCTTTCATCAGAGTAACGTAATCTCTGAATGAAACTGCGTACGTGTATGGATCCCATGTCGCCGCGTGAGTGTCATACTCCCAGGAACCGTAGTTTTCGTTGCCGACCTCCCAGTATTTGAAGTTATATCCCTTGGCTATATTCGAGTAACGCACCCAGTCGGCGGCCTCCTGCGCCGTGCCGCTGCCATAGTTCGCCGTGATGTAGACCTGGGCCCGCGTTGTCAGCGCCACGCTGGCAAAGGCATCGAAACTTGTGGCCCACGTCCAGGTGTTGTTGCGTGAGGTGTTGGTGGACCAATGGTATTCATCCGACAGACTGCCGCCGGGGAAGCGCAGTGCTTGCACCCCCATCTCCTCAAACATTGAACGCGTCGTGTCGGTATTGAAAGCGGAATCCCAGATCGCGGTGTTGATTCCGAACATGCGTTGATCGACGGGACCCATTATGTTTGCGGCATTCACGGTGATGGTGGCTGTTGCTGCCGCAGGGTAATCGGAGCGGTGTGGCGCGATCGCTGCCGCTGACGAGGCCAGCGCCAAACAGCAACTCAGACCGAAGGCAACCAGGATGCGAAAGATTTGGCGACCCATGGTCTGGGAAGTTTATAAGGGCTAAGAGCCAAGAGCAAAGCGCAAAGGGAAAAGTGTCAGTACCGCGAGCGGTAGCGACCGGGTCACGGCCAACTCATGGCCCAAATCTCTGTCTATACTCGCTAGAGGTAATAAAGGCCTTGACCATCTCGGCGCTCACAAAGTTGCCGTTGAATTGATTCAGCTTCGTCAGCCAGAAATCATAGCCGGTGTAATCAGTGTCCGGGCCACTGTTCGGATCGCGGCGCAGATAACCAAAGTATTGCATCAGTACAAACGCGCGGTTGAATTCATTCGTTGCCAGGCTTGGGCTCTCGGCAACTCTTCGCAATGCTCGCGCTCTGGCGGCAAGGTCGCTGGTATCCGTCGCTCCGCCAAACTCGTTAAGGGCCGCATTGCGCTCAGTTGCCGAAGGAGCCACGCCTGCATTCAAGAACAAGGTGTCAACAAACTGCGCCGGCGTCAAAGAGGTTGCGAAGGCGTTGGCAAAGCGCGAGCGTTGGGTGAACTCGCTGGCGAAGGCCTGTTTGTTGTTTTCCAAAAGCATCTCCCAACCTGCCTGGCCCACTACGACGCCTTGTCCAATTTTCTGCGTGTCGGGCAGAAACTCGTTGAAGCGGACCGGAGGAACCGGCAAAGAATGCGTGCCATTGAAGGTGGAACCACCGCTCGCGTCACCGTAAGCGGCTTTGTACATTCGCTCGACCAGATAGCCTGTCTGCTGAAATTCAATCGAGAGGAAGTAGGCTGCTGAAACATTGATGCGCTTTAACTCAACGCAAGTTTGATTAGTGCCGCAGGAAGTTGTTTCGTTGGTCCAAAAGACCAGCCCGCTCGGGTCAGGTTCGCGACCGAGAAAATCCAGGTATTGTTGCCGCACGAAGAACCTCGGATTGTCCAATGACGCCGCGGCTTTCAGCCCATCCAGCAGGGCATTGTACGAAGGCTTCGGCTGATAGCTGGTGTCGAAAATGAGTGCGTCGCCGTAGCCGGCAAACGCGCCCGGAATCCATGAATACTTGTCGGTAAAACCCCACATCACCAGCGCGTTAATGTTAGGTTCCGACACAGACAGGTCGATTAGATCGCGGTAAGCCAACGCCTGCTGATTCAGCTTGTCAGTGGTAGTTGGCGATTGAATTCTCACGTCCAACTCGGTGATGGAAACCTGCAATCCCAGCGCCGCCAGCCGCTGCGCGTTGGCGTGATGGGCCGGACCGACGCGAAATGGATTGACGAAGTGACACTGCCAGCCGACGGCATCGACGGGAACCCCGTTGTTCTTGAGCGTATTCATCAGATTGTAGACTGCGTTGGATTTGGTTCCGGTTCCTTCGATCGAGTAGTCGTTGTAATACAGCAGAGCGTTCGGGTCCGCCTCGCGTGCAAACCGAAACGCCATATCGATGTAGTCCGGGCCAATCTTCTGATACCAAAACGAATTCGTTCGCAAACCTCCGGTGCTGTCATCAATCCCCTCGTTGACTACGTCCCAGGCCCAAATTCTTCCGCGGTAACGCCCCACCAGGGTGTGAATATGATCGCTCATGATCTGAATTGCCTGGTCGCGAGAGCAGTTGCACGAGGTAACCCAACTGGGAAGCTGGCTGTGCCAGACGAGCGTGTGGCCGCGAATCTTCATACCATTCGCTTCGGCAAAATTCACCAGCGCATCGGTGTCGTTAAAGTTGTATGTGTTCTGCGCCGGATGAGTAGCGTCAAACTTGAAAGCGTTCTCAGCGACAATAACGTTGAATTCTTGTTTGAGAGTGTTGGTGTATTGAAGTTCGTTTCTAAACGGAGACATGTTGACCGCGGCCCCTACGTAGAAGCCCACGCTCTGAGCGTCGGTTCGAAGCGGCATGTCACCCAAGGGATAAGCGCTGTGCCGCGACAAATTCGTCGAGGCGGAGATCTTCCGTGGCCACAGACCGGATGGAAACACCAGCGCTGTCAGCACTGCGCCCGTAATCGCCAACACTCCAACTCGCCAGAGAATGCGGCGCGGCGGGCTCAACTCTAATCGCCTTTTGGACTCCGAATTCACTCGTTTATTGTCACATTGTCTGATCCATTTAACAGGTTCAGATATGATACTGCTCCTTGCTCTGTAACGTAGAGCGCAAGAGAGCGATAAAAAGGTGGTCTTCGGTAACTAAGACGGGATCTGCGGAAAAAGGCAGGAAGCTTCCGCGCGTCCCTGAAGTTGCGCGCGAAATAGGCTCCAGGACTTGGGAACGTCAGAGGGAGCAGACCTCTGTGAAGGCGTTTTGCAAATGGGCCGGCAGTTCACGGGCCAAAGCGTTGGCGATACTCGGTCGAAGTAATAAATGCCTTGACCATTTCAGCCGCAACGAAGTTGCCGTTGAATTGATTCAGCTTCGTCAGCCAGAAATCGTAGCCGGTGTAGTCAGTGTCCGGACCGCTGTTTGGATCGCGGCGCAAGTAACCGAAGAACTGCATCAAGACAAACGCCCGGTTGAATTCCTGCGTGTTCAGCGTCGAGTTTTCTGCCACGCGCCGTAATGCTCGCTCTCTGGCCGCGGTATCCGCCGTGTTGGTGGCGGCTCCGAATTCATTTATGGCTGCCGTCCTATCACTCGCGGTTGGAGTTACTCCGGCATTCGCAAAGAGCTTGTCGACAAACTGCGCTGGCGTCATCGTTGTTGGAAACGCTGCCGTAAAGCGTGAGCGTTGCACGAAGTCGTTCGCAAAGGCCTGCTTGTTGTTTTCCAACACCGTCTCCCAACCGTTAGCCCCGACGACTACGCCGCTGCCAATCTGCTGCGTGTCGGGCAGAAATTCATTCAGCCGTACAATCGGAACCGCGAGTTGATGTGTGCCGTTGAAGGTCGAATTGCCATTGACGTCACCGTAAGCGGCTTTATACGTGCGCTCGACCAGATAACCCGTATTCTGAAATTCAATCGAGAGGAAGAAAGCAGCCGAGACATTGATGTGCTTAAGGTCAATACATGGCTGGTTCGTGCCGCAGGAGTTTATCTGGTCGGCCCAAAAGTTAAGTCCGCTAGCGTCTGGCTCGCGGTTAAGGAAATCATGGTAGTGCTGACGCACAAAGAACGTCGAGCTGTCGACCGGGTTCGGCAAATTCGGATTGGTGTCGTTATCACGGATTTCCAAAAGCGAAGTGTTAGATGGGCCCTCCATCGGGCCGTTGAAGATGGCGCCGACCGGGTTGCTCAGTTGTAGCGTTACCGATTCGAAGCCCTCGACCAAATTGTCGTCTGTGATCAGAACTGTGAAGCTTTTCAAACTCTCGCCGGGACTAAAACGCAACGTCCCAAGCGCCGCCGTGTAGTCGCTTCGAGCCGAAGCTGTGCCATCTACCGTTGCGTAATCGACAGTCGTGACTCCGGACAAGTCGCCGGTACGCCGAACGTTAATTTGAATACTCCCGGCGCCTTCGTCAACGACGTAATCTTGACTAGTGAACTGGAGCGTAATCGGAGTGCCGACGAAGTTGGCCGTTTGAATGCCGGCTAGGTTGCTTATACTTATGTTCGTTGGGTTGAAGCGGAAGTTGTCCTTAGTGGGAGTTATCAAGTAGTTCGCACCCGCCGTGAGACTGCCAAAAAAGAAGTTGCCGCTGCTGTCGGTTTGCGTTGTTGCACCCTGCGCCCCGCTGAGCGTGATTGTGACTCCGGACAAACCACGAGCGGTACGACTATCCGTCACGCGCCCTGAAATAGCCGGAACATCCGCGCAATTGTTTCGCAGCACGGACGCACCTACGGTGTAATTTGCCACGGCCAAATCAACTCGGCCGTCCCCGTAAAAATCCGCGGCAACAATGCCACTATTTCCTGGCCCGAAGTTATCCGGGACGGTCGTGACCTGAATCGGGTTGCCCAGTCCCCCGACGCCGTCCCCCCGCAGCATGTTTACCTGGTTATTGCCCGTGGTGTAAGCCACGTCGGCCTTGCCATCATTGTTGAAATCGCCAACCGTCAATGAGGCGATTTGATTTACGCTACTGCCCCTCTTCGTAAAGTGGCCAGCGCCATCGCCTGACATAATTACAATCGCGGGTATTACTGAAGGAGGTGAAACGATGGCGCCGGCTGCGGCGGCAAAATCAAGTTTGCCATCGCCATCGAAGTCACCCGCTACCACTGATTGCGTAACGTCGGTACCCGGCGAGACTATCGCGCCTGCGAAGCCGCCAATTCCGTCACCTAGCATTACACCCAACGATCCACCTGCCGTGCAACATCTTCCGAGAATCAGATCTGGAATGCCATCGTTGTTAACGTCAGCGGTCCCGATCAATCCAAAGTTGTTGGACAGGTTGATTGGAGCTATCTGACTGAAGCTGCCGCCGCCGTTGCCGAGCAGAATCTGCACCACGTTTGCCGGAAAGGTCGTTGTGACCAGTAGATCGGCCTTACCATCCCGGTTCAGGTCGGCTGTAAAGACTGCACGGGTCGATGGCGATTGCGAAGTACTGAATGGGATATCTGCCTTCGATTGGCCGAAGACACCGCTTCCGTTGTTGAAAAAGATCCTCACGAACGCCGAATTGAAATTAGT
>QHXG01000838.1:0-791 GCA_003222845.1 Acidobacteriota bacterium
CAGCTTCAAACTCGTGAGGCGAATAATGAAAGGATTCGCCTATCTCGTGGGCGGCATCGGGATCAAGCTTGATCCGTTCTAGCCGCTGCTCCGCTACCGTGTCAATCGGTTGCAGAACTAGCCACACACGATCGTGATCGTTTAGCCCTCCTAACGGCTCAAGCGGCTTAAGCACGCCAGATTCATAAATCGCTTCGATGGTGATGTCCATATGTCTTGCTCGGTCGGACTGATTCTAGCATACGCGCCGCATCGCACGCAGGATTCAGTACTCTGTCCGATCGGCTTGGGTGTAATTAAATGTGAGAGTCGCCACGAATCGTGTCAGAACCGCGAGCGGTAGCGACCGGATCAAAAACTAACTTACGAAATAAGAGTTTATGCTGAGTTGCGCGTAGGATCCGGTCGCTACCGCTCGCGGTTCTGAAACGGTGCTGATGGATGCCCCCGGTAGCGCACCTCTCATTCTTAATTGCACCCGATAGGCTTCGTATTCCGGGACCGTCGATGTGGCAGCGGGAATCAATGAACATCTGGTCGGCCGGCAGTCATTTGGTCCAAGCAGAATCTCAGAGCTTGGGCTTAGTTCTTTCAGAGCCTTGTGGAGTTGTCGCTCTCAACCAGCTCTTCCTCAAAGGCGTTAATTATATTGACCCTGGTGTAGGTCGTGTCTGTCTTGAGTTGCTTTTGGACGGCGTGCTTTGTAGAACTGGAGAGTACGACCAAGTAACGGAACACGTCTCCGTGATAGTTATCCAATCGATCCAAGTCTTTCTTGATTTGCGCCTTCT
>QHXG01000838.1:884-3381 GCA_003222845.1 Acidobacteriota bacterium
TTCCAAGTATGTCAATTCCGGCTGCTCCTGCATTGATGTAAACGCAGGTGAGCCTTGGGTGGGCTGTCTGGAACTGAGCAATCGCCATCAAGGCGAGGTTGTCGTGGATAAGGTTGTGGAGAATCCCAACCGTGCCCTTAAGCTTAAGCAAAAACCGAAGATTCGTGCGGTGAATCTCTTTAACTTCGTTTGCCTTTGGAGAAGTCATCTCTTCGCGTATTTAAGCGCTTTGATAGAGGCGCCAATTGCCTATTTCAATCTCGCGCCGTTAGGTACGTCTTCGCCAAACGTTGCAATCACTGGTTTGCCTTCCTCGCCAACGGACGCGGCCAGCAGCATTCCTTGGGATTCGTAGCCGCGCAGCTTGCGAGGTTTTAGATTTGCCACGACGACGATCTTGCGGCCAACGAGTTGTTCCGGTTCGTAATATTGGGCGATGCCGGCGAGAATCTGCCGTGGCTTCTCTTCCCCAATGTCAACGGTCATGAGCAAGAGCTTGTCGGCTTTGGGAATGCGTTCCGCGCTGCGAACTTCACCGACGCGCAGATCGATCTTCGAGAAATCGGTTATTTCGATCAGGCCTTCACCAATTTCCTTCTGCGCTGGGAGCGCGGGCGTCCCGCCCGCCATCGTCGGCATAGCATCGGCCTCGGTCGCATGCTGACCGGAACCCCGCGCTGTGACTGAAGATGGACTATCGGCCGCGCTTAGCACCCTCCCTGAGGGTCGGGTTTCCGCAGCTTTCGGCTCCTGACCCCTGGCGCCCGACTCGAGTTGTTTTATTTCTTCCATAGTTTTTAACTTATCAATTCGTGGAAACAGTGGTTTGATTTCACCCGTCTCCGTACCTTCGGATAACTCCCCCCACTTTAGATCGCCCGGATCGATTTTCGACGGATTGTCAGTCAAGCCAAGTTGCAGATAAGCGTCACACGCAGCGTTGGGGATTACGGGATAGAGCAGTACGCATAGCCAACGTAACGATTCGGCGGCGCGATAAAGGACCGCGTTCAGAGTCTGTCTTTGGCTGGCGTCCTTTGCCAGGTCCCACGGCTTTGCGTCCGAGATCATCTTGTCCACCCGGGCAACGATCGCCCATGCTTCTTCCAGCGCTCGACTAAGCGCAAACTTATCGAAGTAGCGAATGAATTCATCACGAGCATGCGCTACGAAATCCGAGACGGCTGCCTCGTCAGTATCGACACCGGCGCGTTTGGCAAGCAGCAAGCCTTCGTCAGAAATGTTTCTCTGCGGAATGCGGCCGTCGCAATAGCGCTGGATCATCGTCAGCGTGCGGCTCGAAAGATTGCCGAAACCGCTCGCCAAGTCGCTGTTCGTGCGATCGATGAGATTCTCGTAACCGAATCTGCCGTCCTGGCCAAACACCATGTCGCGCAGACAAAAATAGCGAATTGCGTCAGTCGAAAAATGTTTGTTCAGCAGATCCAGCTCGATTGTGTTGCGCTCGATTGTGTTGCCGATTGTCTTGGACATCTTGCGGCCGTTGGGATCGAGCCACATGCCATGGGCAACGATCGCCCGTGGCTGCTCAACTCCGGCAGCCATTAAGAACGCCGGCCAATAGACCGCGTGGAAACGCAGGATGTCTTTGCCCATCAGATGCAGTGCCGGCCAGAACTTTTCAAACCCGACGGCGCGCTGCCGCTGCTCATTTCCAAAACCGATCGCGGTGATGTAATTGGTCAACGCATCGAACCAGACGTACATCGTGTGATCAGGATCGTCCGGGACGGGCACGCCCCAACTAACCGAAGAACGCAAGCGACTAACCGAAAGATCTTGCAGGCCGGATTGAACAAAACTTCTCACTTCATTTCGCCGCACGTCAGGCAGCACAAAGTCAGGCCGCGACTCATACAAGCCAAGCAAAGCTTGATCGTAGTCTGATAAGCGGAAGAAATAGCTCTCTTCAGAAACGCGATCTAATTTCGTTTCATGCACCAGGCAAGTTGGGGGGTCGTCCTGATTCAGAGGCTTTGCATACTCGTCTTCCGTCTTGTAGGCAGCGCAGGCCGCGCAAAACCAGCCTTCGTAATGGCCTTTGTACAAAGCGTCGCGCCCTTTCGGAGTCTTGGCCTTCGCCACGCGCCGCCAGAACTCACTCACGCCTTCGTAATGAAACGGCTCCGTGGTGCGCATGAAGATGTCGTAACCACCGTGTTCAGTATCGAGACCAAACGCCGCGGTCATCTTCTTGAAATAGCTGACGACGTAATCGGCCTGTTCTTTGGGAGTGCGATTATGGCGCTGGGCGGCGCGCTCGATGTTTATCCCGTGCTCGTCGGTGCCGGTAAGAAAGAATGTCTCAATACCTTGTTGTCTCTTCTGACGCGCAATCGCGTCCGCTACGATCATCGTGTAGAGATGGCCCAGGTGCGGGACGCTGTTGGCGTAATAGATGGGCGTGGTGACGTAGAAAGTTTTCATGAGCAAGTAAGCAAATAGTAAACGATCCACCAAACGACACGAAAGGCGG
>QHXG01000839.1:0-1792 GCA_003222845.1 Acidobacteriota bacterium
GTGGTTGGATTGGAAACGGCGCATCGATCCATCTCATTATCTCGACCCGAAAAAGAGAGCCGAAGCCGGGCGGCGGGCGGCTGAACAGATGTTGGCGGAAGGGTTACTCCGGCCTGAAAACTTCCACGGCACGATCAACTGTGATGGCATTAACAGCAAGGGCGAAATCTGCGGCGTGACTACGACCAGCGGCTTATCGTGGAAAATCCCCGGACGCGTCGGCGATTCGCCGATTCTCGGCGCCGGATTGTACGTTGACGGCAACGTGGGCGCGGCGGGCTCAACCGGACGTGGTGAAGCAAACCTTTATGCTCTCTGTTCGTTTCTGATCGTAGAAGAGATGCGCCGCGGCGCGCATCCCAAAGACGCCGGTATAGAAGCGCTCCGCCGCATCAAAGCCAACACCGTCGAGAAACGCCTGCTCAATTCGAGAGGCACACCCAACTTCTACGTTAACTTCTATGTTCTGAACGCGAAAGGTGAGTACGCCGGCGTGACGATGTACGAAGGATCAAACACCCAGTTCGCGATCTGTGCGATGGATTGCTGCCAGGCAAACCGGAAGACTGATGATTCGTGCTTAGCGTTACAGAACCGCGAGCGGTAGCGACCGGGCTGGGTACGCAGGCGTCCCCGCCTGCTTGTGCGTGCGCTGGTGCGGGAGACTAAGCAGTCGGGACGACTGCGTACCCAGGCCGGTCGCTACCGCTCGCGGTACCGTAACGACGACACTAGACTACGGAAGTCCGAAGCGAGTTCGATATTCACCTGAGACAATGAACGCCTTTACCATTTCGGCGGCTTGATAGTTCCCACCAAATTGATTCAGCTTGTTCAGCCAGAAGTTGTAACCCGAAAAATCTGAATCCGGCGCATCGTTCGGATTGCGGCGCAGATAACCGAAGTACTGCATCAGCACGAAGGCCGGATTGAATTGTTTCGCGGAGAAGGTTGGGTCTTCTGCCATTTTTCGGAAGAAACTTGCGCGGGTTTCCTTACCATTTCGGAAATCATTCAACAAATCCTCAGAGGGCGTGACGCCGGTATTAGCGATCAGAGCGTTATAGTACTCGGCAACGGTCTTGGCCTCATACGTGCTCTTGAAGGATGCTCGATCGACGAAGGCGTTTGCGAACATTTGTTTATTCAACTCCAATTGCGCTTCCCAACCCGACGTGCCAACTACCACTCCTTGGCTTATCGCTTGAGTGTCGGTGAGGAATTCGGCGTAAGTCGGAGCCCTAGCGAATGCCGCTTCGTACATGCGATAAACCAGGAAGCCTGTCTGCTGAAACTCTATCGAAAGATAGAACGCCGCCGAAACGTTTATTCTCTTGACCTCACGACATTGAGCATTAGCGCCGCATTGGTCGATCTCGTTAGCCCAGAACTGAAGGCCCGGCGCGTCAGGCTCGCGGTTGAGAAAATCGAGATAATGTTGCCGGACGTAGAAGCGACTGTCGTCTATCGGATTTACAGCAGACGTTGTCGCGTCGTTGTCGACGAGCGTCAAGGTTGCCGTGCTCTGCGATCCTAACGTCACGCCGCCAGAGGGGTTCAAGAGAACGAGGTTAACTGTCTTGTCGCCATTCGCGATCCGATCGTCGGTGATAAGAATCTTAAAGCTCTTGCTCGTTTCGCCAGGACCCAAGTGGAGTGTGCCGACAGCGGGCGAGTAATTTGAGCGGCTAGACGCTGTGCCACCGGACGTCGCATAGTCGACTGAAACACTGCCCTCGCTACCGCCAGTTCGTGTAACTGTAATCGTCGCTGAGCCGTCGCCTTCGTTGGC
>QHXG01000839.1:1852-2359 GCA_003222845.1 Acidobacteriota bacterium
AGGAAGACATCGCTGGCGTTGTTTGTGTCATTTGCCACAAGAGCAGACGCCGCGCTCGCAAAGACCACGCGGTGCCCGTCGCCGCTGATGTCGTAGCTGTTGAAGTATGCGCACTGGTTGCCACTGTTCGTTCCGAAACGGTTCATGCTGGCAAGCGTGGTGACGCCTAATTGGATGTCACGCACGAAGATGTCTTCACAGCCAAAACTGCCGGGCGGATCATTGTTGTCATTATAGACAAGGTCGGAGGCCCTGCTGAGGAAGACAACGAACCGGCCATGGGCGCTGATTCGTGGAGGCCATGACTGCCGGTTACCGCTGGCTGTGCCCCAAGCATTGGCGCTGACCAGTTTCGTCGTTCCGGCAACCATGTCGCGCACGAATATATCTTGAAAGTCACTGTTAAGCTTGTCTGGCGTTAGGTTGATAGCCCTCGTTACGAAGACCACGAACCTCCCATCGGCACTCATCGCTCCGTACTGAATTGTCACGCCGGCACCGCCGTCG
>QHXG01000839.1:2445-3023 GCA_003222845.1 Acidobacteriota bacterium
GCGCCACTGTAGAACTTGCTTGACTGCTGCGGCGCGATATCACTGGCATCACTCACGAATAGAACAAACCTGCCATCCGCGCTAATCCCTAATGCACCGGAACTGCCAGTGGCCGTCGCCCCTGCGTAGTTAACACTTATAAGACTGTACGTCCCAGTATAAAGGTCACGTAGATAACAGCTAATATTGCCGTCGTCGTTAGAGGCGAGTGGCGTTTGCGTAGTAAAGGCTAGGTAGTGTCCGTCGGCACTGATCAACGGTCCATAATCTCGAACCTCACATCTACTATCCGCTGGGTGTACCCCTACCTGCTGCTTGTTGACTATGATATTACAGTTGACCCCGGAAACGACTAATGTCGTGGTGCCAGCCAGCAGGTCACGAATGAAGAGACCCTGGTCTCCGGCGGTGTAGTTCTCCACCAGATCCGTAGCATAGCTGGTGAAGATGACAAAGCGACCGTCGGCACTGATCTGCGGTTCATACGATTCGCCACCTCTACCGCCGGCCGTGCCTTGCCGGTTGATGCTGACAAGAGTCGTAGTGCCGGCTTGCAAATCGCGGACGAAAATGTCGCC
>QHXG01000839.1:3104-3599 GCA_003222845.1 Acidobacteriota bacterium
TGTAGTTCGAGGCGGAACCGTTGGCGCCAGCGGTACCCGAGTGATTGACATCGATTGGTTTGACATCGCCCGTCAGCAAGTCTTTCACATAGATTTCCCCATGGACACTACCGGCGGGCAAGAGATCAGTGGCACCGCTGCTGAAGATCACGTGCCGCCCATCTGTGCTAATGCGAGGACCACCTGAACCGCCGCTGGCGCTAGCGGTTCCGGTGCTGTTAGTACTCACGAGCGAGGTTGGCCATGCTGCCTGTGCAAACAGGATCGCGTGTGAACCGCAGAGAGCCATGACCAACAGGGCAGAACCTATTGGCGCAGTGAAATCGAACCTATTACTACAGATGGAATCAGCGAGTCTTCGCCAGCATCGTGCAATCATAACGTTCAAAGGGTTAAAGGCGTCGGTAAAAAACGTGCAACCGACGCCTAATTGCAGTTTTAGCCCCAAGCGGTTACACCGGCCCGAACTTGCTCCTGTATTCGGGGCAAGTGATG
>QHXG01000345.1 GCA_003222845.1 Acidobacteriota bacterium
CAGGCTCACTTCGCCTCCGACAGGGTCCGTCGGCGATTTTTTCCCGGCCTTCTCTCCGGACCAGAAGACGCTGGCCTTTGTCAGATCACTCAGTATCGCTGCCGCCGACATTTATCTTCTTCCGCTCCACGGTGGCGAGCCCAAACGTCTCACCACTGACAACACTTCTATTCGCGGATTGAGTTGGACCTCGGATGGCAGGGAAATTGTTTTTGCCTCGAGACGCGACGGCAGCACTTATAACTTATGGAAGATTTCTACTACTGACGCGACCCCGGAACGCCTGACGACCAGTGAGCGTGACGTTTACAGTCCCGCGATCTCCGTTCGCGGCAATCTAGCCTATACGCAATCAATGGTGGACGGAAATATCTGGCGGATGGGATTACGCGGTTCGAAGGGACCCGAAAACGCCCCGCTAACGCTGTGCCCTTCAACCCAGGAAGATAACGGTCCTCAGTATTCTCCGGACGGCAAGAAAACTGTCTTTGCTTCTCGCCGCTCCGGCAGTTTTGAAATCTGGCTGTGCGACAGCGATGGCTCCAACGCGCGGCAACTGACTAATATCGGCGGCCCGCTCACCGGTACTCCGCGCTGGTCTCCCGACGGCCGGCAGATTGCTTTCGATTCATGGATCGAAGGAAACGCCGACATCTACGTGATCAGCGCCGACGGTGGCAAGCCCCGCCGTCTTACTTACGACGCCGACGAAGACATCACCCCGAGCTGGTCCCGCGATGGCCGCTGGATTTATTTTGGCTGCACTCGTAGCGGCAGCATGCAGATCTGGAAAGTGCCGGCTGAAGGTGGTCCGACGGTTCAAGTCACAAAGCAGGGTGGCTTTGAAGGATTCGAATCCGCTGATGGGAAGTATTTTTATTATGCGAAGGGGCGTGCCATGCCGGGAATCTGGCGGGTACCGGTCGCCGGTGGTGAAGAGAGCCTGGTGCTGGACCAACATCAGGCTGGCCTGTGGCGCTATTGGGCCATTACTGATAAGGGCATTTATTTTGCTAGTGCCGAAATTCCTTCTCACCCGGTAGTCGAGTATTACAGCTTTGAAACTAACAAGATTGTGCTTGTGGCCAAGCTCGACAAGCCGCTCTTCAAAACGGATCCGGGTCTGGCCGTTTCTCCGGACGGGAGATGGCTTCTGATCGTTCAGGCGGATCAGAGCGGCAGTGATATTGAGCTGATGGAGAACCTCAAAGGAAACCGTTAAAACGGTTCATGAATGATAACGACGTCTCACAACCACCCAGCTAAAGCAGGGTGTGAATGAGAAGCGCTTCGTCTCAGGGCTTCCCCTCCGAACTGGCGACGCAACTTGCAAATCGCTGCCTCAGTCGTATATCAAAGTGAGCGCATGGCCGAAACATCTGATTACTCACAAGTGGTCGAGTTGTTGCGCGCGGAATCCGAAGCGATTGCGAAAGCGGCTTCGCGTCTGCGGGCTGAGGAAGTCGATCGTGTCGTGGCGATCCTAACGAGATGCAAAGGCAAGATTGTCCTGCTCGGTGTCGGCAAATCAGGGATCATCGCACACAAGATTGCGGCCACGATGACCAGCAGTGGCACTGCGGCGGTGTATCTGCATCCATCCGACGCCTTGCATGGGGGCCTTGGGATGGTGAACTCGGATGACGTGGTCTTGCTATTAAGCAACAGCGGCGAGACTGATGAGCTGTTGCATCTTCTGCCCTATCTCAAGCGTCGCAACGTTCCGCTGGTTGCTATCGTCGGCAACGTAAGGTCGTCGATTGCGCAACGCGCGGATGCGGTAATCGATGCTTCGGTCGATCAGGAAGCATGTCCTTTGAATCTTGCTCCCACAGCGAGCACGACCGTGGCTTTGGCCATTGGCGATGCCCTGGCAATGACCTTGATGCGGGCGAAGGGTTTGACGGAGGATGACTTCGCCTCAAATCATCCCGCCGGCCAGCTCGGCAAGCGTCTGACGCTGCGCGTTTCCGATCTGATGCATGGCGGGAACCACAACCCTACGATTGGCGCCGATGCCGCCTGGATGGAGATCGTTTCGGCGATCACACATTATGGTCTGGGTGCGGTCAATGTTATCGATAGCGAAGGCCACCTGGCCGGTATCATCACGGATGGCGATCTGCGCCGTTCAATGCAACGAGTCAGGCCCGCCGATCTGGCATTCGCGAACCTCAAATGCGACGATCTCATGACGCGCAATCCGGTTGTTGCGAATCCCGAAATGCTGGCCTTTGACGCGTTGCGTTTGATGGAAGATCGGCCTTCGCAAATCAATGTGCTGCCGGTGGTCGATGATAATCGCCTTTGCGTTGGCCTGATTCGTTTGCATGACATTGTACGCAGCGGATTGTGAGGAAGAAATTCAAACGCAAAGGGGACGCGAAGGTTCGCGCAAAGGATCGCAGAGTTTTTCCCCTAGCGGACCTTGGCGTGACCCTTTGCGTCCTTTGCGTTAAAGCAAGTGAGGAACCTAATTGAGATGGATAAGAAAAGTCCGGCCACTCCAAGATTAATAATCCCCTTTGTTGTCATCACACTGCTTTCCTTCGCGGACGTATGCGGTCAGGAATCAACCTCCAGTCGCGGACGGCGGGTCAATGATGCTCCGGCGGCCGAAGCAACCGTCACGGTCAATGAACAATTCTTGAACTCCTTTCTCACCGCCATCTTCGACAATTTGAATGAGCCAGCGATGCCGCTGACAATTGGCGGCGCGTCATCAACAGCGCAATGCGCCAGCGAGATTAGATTGAAACGCGAAACGGGTGGCGTGCGCACCGCTGTTCATTTCGAGGAAGGCCGTATCATTGGGCCGCTGGCTTTTGCCGGCGCGTACAGTTCTACCTTGATGGGTTGCATCGAGTTTTCAGGCTGGGCAGATTCAGAGGTGAAACTGGAATTTGACAGTACTCGTCGGGCGTTGCTGGCGCGCTTTCAACTCCGCGACATTCATCTCAACAACACGCCGGCCGTTCTCAATGGGCCACTGCTTAACATGGTCCAAGGCGCGATCGACCGCCGCTACAATCCAGTCGAACTGTTTACTCTGGAGCAACTCTCAACGCGGGTGAACGTGCAACCAGCCGGAGGCGCGCTGCGCCTGCAAGCGACGAATGTACGGCCGGAGATCACGCCGAGTGCGCTTACACTGCATATAACTTATGAATTTGTGCGCGGCTGATGTCCGATAAGCTTTAGCTTGTCGCTCATCGATAGGATCGCAAAAGTGAAGAAAACTCTGATCAAGTGTCCCCGACGCGTAGCGTTGGCCTATAAACTCATGATGACGCTACGCGTCAACAGGGCAAAGATCAGACCTTCCCGAAGTTTGTCGGACAATCTCCCGTTCTGATAGAATCCGCTCTCTCACAAAACTGACCTGAAAGCTTTCCGGAGGTTTCAACATGCGAAAGAGAGAGTTTGTTCTTGCCGCTACCCTAATCATTACGGCTTCGGCGATGTTGTTCGCTCAGTCGATTCAGGCGCCGCGTTATCAATTGCCGCCGAAAGAAATCATCGACGCATTCGAGGCGCCGCCTCTGCCGCAGGCGATCCTTAGTCCTTCGCGGCAAGTCATGGCTTTGCTCTATCGCCGGGCGAATCCAATGATCGCCGAACTGTCGCGGCCAATGCTGCGGCTGGCCGGCGCGCGCATCGATCCACCGACGAATGGTCCGCATCTGACGTCCAGAATTTACGCAGTTACTCTCAAAACAATCTCCGACGGCAGCGAGGTGAAGGTCACGGCGCCGCCGCAGGCGAATCTCTCGAACCTGCACTTTTCACCTGACGGCACACATCTCTCCTTTCTCAACACGAGAGATAACGGCATCGAGTTATGGGTCGCCGAGGTCGCGTCGGGCAAAGCCAAGATGATCAGCGGCGCTGACCGGCTTAACTCGACAACCGGCGATCCCTGCGATTGGCTGCACGATAATATGACGTTGATTTGTGAACTCGTGCCTGCGGGCCGCGGGCCGGCGCCGCCGGAACCAGTCGTGCCCACCGGGCCGAACGTGCAGGAGAACCAGGGAAAGGCCGCGCCGGCGGCTACGTTCGAAGATATGATCAAGACCGCGCACGACGAAGATTTGTTTGCATACTATTTCACTAGTCAACTTGCGGCGATCAATATCGCATCCGGAAAGAAGACGCCGATCGGTCGGTCGGCGATCTTTGCCAGCGTCACGCCTTCGCCCAGCGGCGAATACATTCTGGTCTCGAAGATCAAACGTCCCTTTTCGCATTTGATTCCGATGAACGGATTTCCTGAAGACGTCGAAGTTTGGACGCGCAGCGGCGACCTCGGGCGCAAGATTGCGGATGTCCCTTCGCGTGAAGGCGTGCCGCTCAGGGGAGTGCAGACCGGCCCGCGCGGTCAACATTGGCGACAGGATCAACCGGCAACCATCGTTTGGGTCGAAGCACTCGACGGTGGAGATTTGAAAAACAAGGTTCCGTTTCGCGACAAAGTGATGTCGGTCGCGGCGCCGTTCAAAGACGAGCCCGTGGAGATCGCCAAGACTGAATGGCGTTATGCCGGCATTTCATTTACCGAGAAGGGCGTCGCGCTTTTGAGTGAAACCGATCGGGCGACGCGCCACATACGCACCTGGGTTATCGCATCGACGCCACGCAAGCTTTGGGATCGCCGGCAGGATGCGGCTTATGAAAATCCGGGCGCGCCGGTTACTCGACGAGACAGCGGTGTAGGCGGCTTTGGCGGCGGTGGTGGTGGAGGCTTCGGTGGTGGCGGAGGCGCCGGCGCAATCATTCAGAGCGGCGATAACATTTATCTAACTGGAACCGGCGCGTCACCCGAAGGTGACCGGCCGTTCATCGATCGACTTAACCTCAAGACACTCACGACCGATCGTCTATTCCGCAGCGATGCGCGCGTCTATGAAACCGTCATCGCTCCGTTGGACGACGACGCCAAATTGATTCTGACGCGTTACGAAACGCCGACCGATCCGCCGAACTATTACATTCGCGATCTCAACAGCAATTCGCGTCGCGCCGTAACCGATTTCAAAGATCCGCAGCCACAGCTTCGCGGCGTCACGCATCAGTTCGTGACTTATCAACGCAAAGATGGCGTGAAGTTATCGGCGACTCTTTATCTCCCGCCGGGATACAAACCAGGCACGCGCGTGCCGGTGATCATGTGGGCGTATCCGCGCGAGTTTGGCGATCCTGATTCAGCCAGCCAAATCACCGGGTCAGCAAATCGCTTCACGATTGTCAGCGGCTATTCGCACCTCTTCCTGCTGCTTTCGGGCTACGCGATCTTCGATAATCCAACCATGCCGATTGTTGGCCCGGGCGAAACTGCCAACGATCATTACGTCGAGCAATTGGTCGCCAGCGCCGAAGCTGCGATTGATAAAGTCGTTGACATGGGGGTGGGCGATCGCGATCGCATCGGCGTGGGCGGCCATAGCTACGGCGCGTTCATGACGGCGAATCTGCTCGCGCACTCGCGTCTCTTCCGCGCCGGCTTTGCCGAGAGCGGCGCCTACAATCGTTCGCTCACTCCGTTCGGTTTTCAGAGCGAGCTCCGCACCTTCTGGGAAGTGCCCGACCTCTACGCCAGGATGTCGCCCTTCTGGTATGCGCAGCAGGTCAAGGACCCAATCCTCTTGATGCATGGCGAAGCCGACGACAACTCAGGAACTTTCCCCATTCAATCAGAGCGCTTCTACATGGCGCTGAAAGGCCAAGGCGCCACCGTCCGCTACGAGACACTACCATTCGAAGCGCACGGCTACGCCGGACGCGAGACGCTGCTGCACATTCTCGCGGAACGCATCAATTGGTTCGATAAGTACGTGAAGAACGCGCCGCCGAAAGAGAAACAAGAGACGGTTGCGAACTAATTTGGAGTGCGCCGGCAGAGCGAAGCGGCAACGGCGCTTTGGAGCGAAGGTTAACTCAAAACGACCCGAGTTAAATTGCAATCCAAAGCGCCGTCGCCGCTTCGCTCTGCCGGCGCACTCCATATTACGCGCGACTGTGGGGCGTGTTCACGGTCAGTCGCGTACGCATGCGCTGCTGCCAACGGCTGTGCGTGCCTTCGAATTCTTCAATCTGCGCCATCACATCATTCAAAGTCTCGCCGCCGAATTGTCGCATCTTTAAATAAAGCAGCGCCGGCACGATGGAAAGCAACGGCAGCACGAAGACATTGATTAGGCCGGCCGCCTGCGATGCAACCTTGACTCGCAAGCCGTGTTTTTCGTAAGTTGTCGCGCCGGTCAAGGCGCCCACGATCGAGCCGACGATTGCAGGGACTAGAAGCTGGACGCACATGGCTATGATGATCGTGCGCCATGATCGCGCGGCGAGCGATCGAGCGCGTTTGAGTGCGGCTTTCTTTTCCAAGCCTTCCATCAGCACCACCGGCGCCCAAAGCAGATAGCGCGCGGTCATTATCAGGCCGGGAATCAAAAGTAGAATCCAGCCGAGTATGATTCGCAGGCTGACTCGGAGGCCGGTTTTGAGAAATGGTTTCCAGCGCCGGCGCAAAATATCGAAAGCCGCCCGCAGTTTGACCGGCTTCATCGGCGCCACGGCGAGCTGAGTGACGATGATCGCCGTTACTCCCGAGATGATCGAGACGGTTACGAACTGCGAGGCAATCGTCAGTAAGACCATCAGAGCGCCGATGGCGATGGTGGTGAGCTTACTCAGTCGCGATTCAAACAATCTCAGCACGATCATCATCCCGGTGACGATAAACATCGGAATGTGTGCCAATAGCGACAGCTTTAGGAACTCGGGAAAGTATTCGCTGTAGAGTGAGAACGCGCGCCAGTAGAGCGCGCCTAAACCATCAGCATTTGCTCTCAGTCCGCCGGCGAAGGCCACCGCCGTTTGCGGACGCGCCGAAGGATCTTTCTCGAGTGCTGACATAACCTGACGCGCGACGCGCTTTGGCAACTTGCCATTATGCTGTCGCAAAGGAGTCGGCGGATCGTTGGTGTGAGCGCTGATTACGGTGCTTGAGTCTCCTTCGAATGGCGGCGCCCCGGCGAGCATCTGATACGCGATGATACCCAAACTGTAAATGTCTGAGCGCGCATCCAAACTCTCACCGCGGCATTGTTCCGGCGACATATAAAGCGGCGTGCCGAGAATCGCGCCGACGCGTGTCAGTCCGGTTGCGCCGACGGTCGCAAGAGGGTCAGTGTTAGACCGGTTTGGGCCGGCTGTGATTTCGGCTCCTTGATCGAATAAGCGCGTCTGGTCTCCATCGCTACTCGCGCGCGTGAGTGGCACGTCTTCTTTGTTCTTAGCGGAAGGTTGAATCAGGGTTTCATTTTCCAGACTGTCCACTGGCCCGAGTGAGGTTTCTTTTAATTCGAACTCAGCCACGCCTGTGGCGGCTCTGGCAGCAGCGGGTTTCACAGAGAGATTCAGGGTCGGCGAGTGTTCGTCACTTTGCGTCGAGGGCAGCGCTTCAGGCGTTGTCATAGAGACCTCGCCAAGTTTTGCGATCCCAAAGTCGAGTACTTTGACGCGATAACCGCCGAGGCCGTTCGGTTCGAGCCAGATGTTGTCGGGCTTTAGATCTCGATGAATGATGCCTTGTTGATGCGCCTCGTGCACGGCGGCGCAAACCTGTTCAATGATATCCACTACCCAA
>QHXG01000840.1:0-1035 GCA_003222845.1 Acidobacteriota bacterium
CATTCAGAGGTATGGAAAAGCGTTGGGAAAAAGAGTCAGGGTCGACATTGTAGGATAGATGGGCAGGAGTACAATTTATGAAGACTGTGACGATTTCTTCGCGAGCGAAGACGGTAACCACACTGCTCAAAGAGCCAAACGAGGTGGTTTGATTCTGCGCTCTCCGGATGGGGACGAGTTCATTCTGGCCGAGATCGATGACTTCGACCGTGAGATTGAACTGACAAGGCGAAATAAAGAGCTGATGAAATTCCTTGATGAGCGTGGGAAACAAACCAAAACGCTCAAAGCCTCTGAAGTCCGGGAGCAACTTGGGGTGACATAATGCTGGGCGGCTTCGCAAAGATCGACGAACGCGCGGGGAAGCGATGGTGTTGATTACGGGAAGAGATTGAAGTAAGAGGCTGGTGCGTTCGCTCACAATCGGAGAGCACTTCCATGTTATGTCTCTGGAGGGTTTTTAGAGCTTGAATACCATCTACGACAGACAACTGACTTTGCAGAGTCGCCTAAATGCTTTTATGGAAGAACGACTCCGACTTCCGCACAACGACTACTACTCTCAACTCGATCTGGAGACGCTGAGCACGTTGAAGTCTGTTCTGAGCGATATCAACAATATATTCACCTTGAAGGCCTGTCTCGGTTTCTCGGCCTGGTTGTGTGAATCGCTCAAGTTGAGCGCCGCTGTGCGAGAAGACATCAGACGTTCCATTCTCAGCAATCCGCCAAATGCAAACGGCTACGACGTAGAAGTGTCGGAGCCAATAAAAGTTATAGCTTAGGTTAAGTGCAACGTGCCGATAAATCGCGGCAAGGTTTATGGGTCAAACCAACGCGCGGGCATCACCAAAGATTTGAATGCGTTAATTGCTGGCAAGAGGAAGTCACGAATGAAGCCAGATGAGTGTTTGAAGTTCTTGGTGTTGCTGGACACCCCAGAGATACGAGAAGCAACGCAACACTTCGTGAAGAACCTGAAGCAACACCGAGAGAGAATAGTCGTCGCTGCTCCGGACACAAAGCCAGACAGGA
>QHXG01000840.1:1044-1794 GCA_003222845.1 Acidobacteriota bacterium
CCATGACGAACAACTGCATGAGAATCGTAGTCACAGGAGTCATAATCGGCGCGCTCGCCATCATCGGAATAGCGCAGCGGACACGAGGAACGTCCAGCGCGATTAGCGAAAACGCTTTGCGCGCGCATATCAAATTTCTTTCTGATGATCGTCTTGAAGGTCGGGGTACGGGTGCCAAGGGCGGCGAGACGGCGGCCCTTTATGTGGCTGAACAATTCGAGGCGATGGGATTGAAAGGCGCTGGTGCGAAGGGAAGTTTTTGGCAACCGGTGTCGCTGGTGGGTGTGAAAGCCGATCCCAAAACGGAACTGCGAGTTAATGGACCAGAGAGGGCCGAGGCATTCAAGTTTGCCGACGATTTTGTTGCCTTCACGGGCGCACAGTCCGAACACGTTGCGCTCAACGCTGATCTGGTTTTTGTCGGTTATGGTATCGATGCGCCGGAACAGAAATGGAATGATTACAAAGGACCGGCGGAAGATTATCGCGGCAAGATTCTGGTGATGCTGGTCAATGATCCTCCGGCGACGAAAGAAGAGCCGAATCTGTTTGGCGGCCGGACGCTCACTTATTATGGCCGCTGGACATACAAATACGAGGAAGCCGCGCGGCGTGGCGCAGTGGGCGCGATTCTGCTGCATACGAATGAATCGGCCGGATATCCGTGGAGCGTCGTGCGCACGTCGAATGGTTCGTGGCGATTCGATATTGTGCGGAGCGCCGGGGACAAGACGCCGTTCTTGAAGAGGC
>QHXG01000840.1:1840-3719 GCA_003222845.1 Acidobacteriota bacterium
AATCTAGATGAACTGCGAAAGCAGGCAGCCTCGCGCGATTTCAAACCCGTAAAGCTGAACCTGAACGCTTCGATCGATCTTAACAGCGAGTTGAAGCGAGTCGAAGCGCCGAACGTCGTCGCGATCCTTCCCGGTCGTGATCCGAAGCTCCGTGATGAGTACGTCGTCTTCTCAGCGCACTGGGATCATTTCGGCATCGGCGCGCCTGATAAGAAGGGCGACACGATTTACAACGGAGCCCTTGATAACGCTACTGGCGTTGCTTCCGTTTTGGAGATCGCGCGCGTGCTTTCGAGCCTGCCAGCGCCGGAGAAACCGCGACGCTCGATCCTGTTTCTGATTACCACGGCGGAAGAGCAGGGCTTGCTGGGTTCCGAGTGGTATTCGCAGCATCCCGTGGCGCCGATTGGCAAAACGGCGACGGATATCAATCTTGATTCAATGAATATTCTTGGCCCGACGCGCGACTTTGTACCGCTGGGCGCGGAACGCTCGTCACTGAAAGCCGTCGTTGAAGCGATTGCCCGCGAGCGTGGCTTGCGCATCTCGCCCGATCCACGCCCGGAGCAGGGTTCGTTCTAACGCTCCGATCATTTTCCGTTTGCGAAAGTAGGCGTGCCTTCTATCAGCTTGAAGGAAGGCGACGACTACCTTGGCCGTCCCAAAGGTTGGGGCGAAAAGAAGTTTCGCGAATACAACGAAGCGCACTATCACCAGCCTTCGGACGAGTACAGCGATGAATGGGATTTTCGCGGGATGATCCAGGAAGCGGATTTTGCCATGGCGATGGCGATCGGCCGCCGCGTAGCGGATCTGCCGACGATGCCAAAGTTCAATCCGGATGATGAGTTTGCGAAGGTGAGACGGTAAACAGTTCTGACTAAAGCGGGTATTCGATTACTAATGTGATCGCGACCAGAACGTCCCGAATTGTTGCCTCCGAAGCTTCTCCAAGTTTCCGAATGAATCGTTGATGATCTACACCTCGCAATTGAAGTGTGTCGATTGCCGAAGGTTTAATCAGCCCGTTCTCCTCATCGGGATCGACCCGGACATGGTAAGCGCTGGTGCGGAAGTAATCCTTCCAATCAGTCACAGGGGCCACCAGTTTCAGGGGCAGTCGCCCAATCACGTCAGAGCTAATCACCAAAGCGGGTCTGGTCTTTCTAATCTCAGCGCCCAAGGTCGGGTCGAAGCGAACGAGCCAGAATTCACCGCGCCTTGGAGGACTCGGACTAGAGTTCAACGATATCACCGCCCTGCCATAATTCTCGTTCCTTGGCTTCTTCGGGGTCTTCGTAATACTGAGCTAGCCGCTCAGCCTGTTCGGCCAGAATCTTACGTCGCTCTTCAATTGGCAGTTTAAGAAGAGCCAGCCTCTCCTCAGGGCCCATCGTTGATTCGGCGGTTAAGGTCTCCTCTTCAGTCATGAGCTTGCTCCTCCTCGAACGAGTGTACGATACTGCATTTCGTTAGCCAAGGTTGAGAAGGACGAGAAGACAGGAGCGCGTCTGGAGTCAGAGAAATCAGACGAACTTCCGCTCGACGGCATCTGATGAAAACTTTCTATGTAACCACGCCAATCTACTACGCCAACAGCCTACCGCATCTCGGCCATCTCTACACGATGATCGTAGCGGACGCGATTGCCCGTCAGAAGAGACAACAAGGTATTGAGACGTTTTTTCTTACCGGCACCGACGAACACGGGATTAACATCGAGCGCGCCGCGCAGCGCAACAATCGCACGCCAAAGGAACAGGCCGATTATGTCGTCAGCTATTTCAAGAACATGACAGCCGCGTTTGGTCTCGATACTGAACACGGTGGTTACGACATTTTCCTGCGCACGACGGAGCCGTTTCATTATGAAGGAGTG
>QHXG01000318.1 GCA_003222845.1 Acidobacteriota bacterium
AGCGCGATTTTCGAGAATCTCTGTCAGGAAGGGTGTGGACCGCGCCGCCGGGTGTTCTTCTGCTTCAGAGGCGAGACGCCGGAGCCCGACATCGCTCAACTGGCCGAAAGCCATGTCCACTGTGGCCAGAAATGTCAGTGCCAGAAGCAGGAGAAAGCTGACCGCTAATTCAATTTCCATAAAGGCGAGTAAATGGTAAATGGAAAATCGTAAATAGACAAAGGTGAGTGCGGTGTATCAAGAAGTTGGAGGTCGCTTTCATTCACACCCAGCTAAAGCAGGGTGTGAATGAGAAAGCTTCTTACCGGTAGGTTCTTGGCGTACTAAAGTGATGAAGATGACTTGTCGCGAGGCTTCAGTTCGCCTTCAGTTGGTCTCTTCTCTTCGCCGCTTTTTCTTCCTCAGTTAGTTTAGCATTGTTTCCATAGATCGCGTCTTCCCAATGGCCGTACATCGGATTGGGAAGCACGATGAAGTGCGCGCCGAATTGAGCTCTGTTTCTTTCCACTGCTTCGATCCTGCTTGCCACAGTCTTACTTTGCTCGAACACTTCCGCAAAGTCGTTGAGGTCGTCGCCCATTAGCAGCACCACGTGATATTTCCCACTAACCCCAAGGCGACGCGGTTCCTTGCTGGAGCTATCCTTATCCGTTCTAACCAGCAGTGTCTCGCCGGTCACTTCGGGAAAGCCAAGCTTTTTTAAGTTCCTCGCTGTGCCATCTTTCTCAATCTCTTTGCGGTTGGTGATGTAGAAGACGCGCACGCCATGTGAGTTGGCGTAGCGCAGAAATTCAACCGCTCCCGGCACGGCGCCGGCTTCCGCCCGATTGCACCACTCAGTCCAGTCTTGCGGGTTGTAACTCCGATGATTCTTTATCAGCCAGGCTTCGTGAGCACTGTTATCGAGAATCGTTTCATCCACGTCCACCACGATCGCACGTCTCAACTTACCGCGACGATTAATTCGCAGATCGCGATCCAGCATTATCTTCGCGAGCGCGAATGCCTGATACGCCAGCGCGCGGTGTTCACCTGAAGATTGCTGCCACAGCACCGCGCCTACTTCGTACTCTTTGTCGGCCTGCTTTTGGCCAGGAGTCTGCGGGGTTGCATTAATAGCAAGAATCAGTATGGCTCCCAGTGCGCCAAGAAACACACGGTAAGTCGGTTTCTTATTCCCCTCTCCCTTTGGGAGAGGGCTAGGGTGAGGGCGCGAAGCGTAGCAAGAAAAGAAAAAAGGAATAGGGTGCCTCAGTGTGTTTGCTAATCCCTCACCCCATCCCTCTCCCAAAGGGAGAGGGCGTTTGGAAGACGGCGACTTGGCCTTGACTACCGACAAAGTTTTGGCGCACGGCATCAGGCCGGCGAGAGTGAAGCACACTTTTCTCATGATGGAATTGTTCATTAGATTTTCTCTTCTCAACGAACGGGATCAAACGATCATCCTATTTCTTCACGACCGTGATCTTCAGTTCTGACGGATACTGTTTGGAGTGATGGACGGCGTTGTGCGCGACAACTCCTTTTGACTCGTTGTAGTTATTCCCGCCGGTGTTCAGGTTTCGATCGAAGCGTGGGAAGTTGCTGCTTGAGACCTCGAGCCGAATCCGATGCCCAGCCTCAAAGTAATTGCTCGTCGTCATCGGCTGGAGCGTGACCTTATATACCTTGCCCGACTCCAGCCACGCCAGTTGCTTATCGTAACCGTTCCGATACCTCAGACGCTGGATCGTTTCGTCCAAATTATAGGCGCGCCCGTCCGGATACACATCGATTAGTTTCACCGTGAAGTCCGTGTCCCTTGCGTCCGACGAGACGTAAAGAGTGACTTCGATTGGCCCGCTGACTTCGATCGCTTCCTTCAAAGGCTCGGTAGTGTAAACCAGAATGTCAGGTCGGGCTTCCATCTTGCGTTGGTCGAAAGCGCCGCCTTGCACGGCGTTTCCCGTGCAGCAAACGTTGCCACCGTAAGAGGGCACCGGATTCATCGGATCATAGTCGAACTTATCAGGGCTATCCGCTGTTGGAGCTGCGCTGCTAAGCGCGCCATCGCCATCGAGCGTGTTGGCCTTACCATTACTCGACAAGAAAAAGGTCGTTGGTTGCGCTCCGCGGGGCGGCCAGGTATCCGACGACTGCCACTTGTTTATTCCCATCGTGTAGTAGCGCACCTTCGGCATTTTCTCGAGAATCTGGTTGTTTTCTCCCTTGAGAAAGTAATCGAACCAGGCGTAAGTAAGCTCATCATAATTCAAACGCGCGTCGCCCATGCTGCGCTCGCCAACTACGGTATTCTCTGTGGCACGCTTGTACGAGCAGTGCAACGTCGACGCAATCACCGCGTATTGCTTGTCGGCAATTTCAGGACGAGCAGTCTTCCGCACTTGATTGTAGACGGCGAGGTTGGGCCCCACAGACACGTCATACCATGACATGAACCAGAATCCTGGCACATTGATTTTCATGTTGTCGTGCCACAAGCCGCCCTTGTACCAGGCGGGGTCGTTCGGCGCGCGTTCGATCATCGCTCCGCCGGTGTCGACCGGCATCTTGTCGGCGAAGATTCCGTGCGGCCCATCGACGGCCTTGATGATCTCATTCTCCGGCAGGTGCCTCAACGCCTGCGACCAATCAACCGGCGGCAACTGCTGCGACAGATCGAAGGACTTCGATACGCGAATCAAATCTTCTTGGGAAGTCGTCGGCGGAAACGTTGGTCGCACCTGGTTCTGCTCTCCATAGAGCCAGGCAATGAACAACATCTGAACTGCGCCGCCGCGATACCAATTGCCCTGCTCGTAATACGGACCGACGCGTCCCACACCGGCGCCAAAACCTTGCGGGATCATCGCCGCATATGCCGGATTGCCCTGCGCCGCAACTCCCAACTGCCATTCGGCAGTCGACGAGCATCCGATCGTGCCGACCTTGCCATTCGACCATGGCTGCTTTGCCATCCACGTAAAAGCGTCATCCCCGTCACTGAGCGGTGGACCGAGAATGTCGTAGTTTCCTTCTGAGAAAAAGTGTCCCCGCTCGTTCATCCCGACATAGACATAGCCGCGCTTCACGGCATTCAGCTCGGTCGTCATGTCGCGCGGCACGCCGCTGCGAACGTCCCAGAAATTGAAGTTATATGGAGTGCGGACAAAGATCGCGGGATATTTCTTCGACGTGTCCTTCGGGCGATAGACATCCGTCGCCATCCGCTTGCCGTCACGCATCGGGATCATGAGCTTGCGCTCCACGATAGCGACCGTCTGCAATTCATTCTCGACTGAGTTTCGCTGGGCGATTACTTCCGCAGTCAAGCCGGCCCGTTGCTGCGATTGAACGCTCTGTTCGAGAATTCCTTCACAGATAACGCCGAAAGCAATTGCGGCAAGTATCGGAATCCAGACAATCTTATTTCGCATCTGCATGCTCCTCAGGAAAGGAATCTCCGAAAGACTTCCCTCTCAATCTTTCCATTGAACGCTATTTAGGCCAACTATTTGCGGCATCGCTCGGGGACGAATATGTTCCAGGCGAATTAGGCAAATGCCAGCAATTGCGAGACCATTTTGCAATTTGGGCCGGAAGCGAGCAGGTATTTCCCGCTGCATTGCTTGCGCGTCAACGCGAAAGTTGGC
The DNA here is from genome assembly GCA_003222845.1 of Acidobacteriota bacterium. Taxonomy (GTDB): domain Bacteria; phylum Acidobacteriota; class Blastocatellia; order Pyrinomonadales; family Pyrinomonadaceae; genus UBA11740. Next base: position 3,633 of record QHXG01000318.1, read on the forward strand.
GAGGATGCGTCGCCGGATAATACCTTGAATGACAGGAAGTCGCATCAACTCATGGAATTTCTATTTCAACTCGCGTCTCGCCCTGGCGATGAACGCTTCGATGTCTGCGATGCTGCGCGGCAAAGCGCCGGTCATCCACCTGACGCCTTCCGGCGTGATCACCATGTCGTCTTCGATGCGCACGCCTAGCCCACGATATTTTTCGAATGCGGGCTTTACGGCCGCGATGAATTTTTCGTTATCAGAAGTCTTCGGTAGATTGTCGAGCGCGTCGAGGCGAATGTAGATTCCCGGTTCGTTGGTGAAGGTCATTCCCGGTTCAAAGCGGGCGCCACCGCCAACGTCGTGCACGTTCATGCCCAGCCAATGTCCCGTGCCATGCATGAACCAAATTCGATATTGGTCCGAATTGCGATCAGTGATTAATCCGAGCCGCAGCAATCCATCTTTAATTACATCGGTGGCCGCATTGTGGTTGGTCGAAAGACTGCCGCCCGGCTTCGCCACCCTGGCAACTGCTTCCTGCGCGTCATAAACGATCTGATAAATCTCGGCCTGCTCTTTGCTGAACTTGCCGTTCACCGGAAACGTGCGGGTGACGTCGGCAGAGTAATGGCCGTATTCGGCGCCTACGTCCATCAGGAGCAGTTGTCCCTGCTTCACTGGATCCTGGACTTCCTCGTAATGCAGCGTCGTCGCGTTTGGGCCGCAGCCGACAATATCGGGATAGCCCCAGTTGTCAGCGTTGCGCAGCTTGAACGTGTAAGCGATTTGCGCATCGACTTCGTATTCCCACTTGGCTTGTGCCGCGAACGCCTGGGCTCGTTCGTGAGCTTCGATGCTGATGTCGATGGCATGTTGCAGAATCTCAGTTTCCATCGGCGACTTTCGCAAGCGCATCGCGGCAAAGATTGGCGCAGCGTTCTGAATCGTAAAACCAGTGTCCTTCGTCCAGTTGGCCGCGAAACGCTGTTCCTGGCGATACTCATGGCTTTCTCCTTCGCGAGGGAAGTTCGCCAACAGGTAGAGCGTGGCTTCGTTCTTTGACGCCGCATCAATCAACGAATCGCTGGCGTTCGCGTTGCTTGCGCTACTGCCCGCCTTTGACAGAAGAATGTTATCGGGATTTATTGGCCGGTAGACTTCGTGCTTGCGCAGCGCGTTAATGAACGGCTCAAACTCACTCGCTTCCCAAATCTCTTTGATTCCCGAAAGTTGCGCCACTTCCTGTGGGCTGTACATGTGACCGGTCCAGGTTTCCGCCGCCGGACTGCGACGCGGCAGAAAGAGAACCTCGGGCAGAGACGGATTGCCCGGCATCACAATGAGGGTCGCGCGTTTTTGATTCAGGTTAGTGAGATAGAAAAGATTGTTCTCCTGCCGAAACGGATAATCGACGTCGTTGGTATAGACGCGTGGGTCGGCGCTGAAGAATACCGCAGTGGCCTTCGGCCCAATTGTTTCAGCGACGTGCTTACGCCGCGCGGCCAGTTCGTCCAAGCGCTTCGCATTATCGAACGCGGGCGCGGGCGGAGTGATTCGAATTGCCGTCGGCGGCAGCGCTCCGCTATCTCCAATAGCTCGTGCGACAGGTAAGATCGAAAGTGAAACAGCGAGGGTGAGAACAAGCGCTACCCAGAAAGGTCGTCTTCTAATCATGATCAATCTGTTCAAGGTCGTGGTCGCCGGCGATTGGGCTTTTCACCCGGCGGGAAAACGCGCGTGGTGCCGTTACGCATGGTGACTATGCGCGTCCCATCCGGCTTAGTCTCGATAGTCACACCGTTGGGGAAGGTCCTGACTCCGGGTTGATTCGCGGCGGGAGGATGCCCTGGTCCCCTATCCGGCGGATTACGATTCGGAACATTTGGCGGAATCTCGGGCGGTGATCCGCCGTTCGGATTATTGCGGCGATTTGGATCCCGGCCGTTTTCATGGGCCGTTTCGTCTGACTTGCTTGTTTGACTGTTGCTCGCTTTGTTAGTCTCAATACTCTTTTCGGCTAGCTGCTTCGAAGTGACACTGCGCTGAGTGGCAGTATCAGTTTTTGCCTTCTCGCTTTTCGTCTCAGAACTGGTA
>QHXG01000319.1:0-5828 GCA_003222845.1 Acidobacteriota bacterium
GGGCGGAATATCGAGAAGGTGACGGAGGCGGTCGGGGCTTCGGACAATCTGCTGGTCGTAAAGCTCGATGTGACGGAGCCAGGGGATGCGCAAGCCGCGGTCAAGGCTACGATAGAGAAGTTCGGGCGAATCGACGTGCTGGTCAATAACGCGGGAAACTTTTACGCAGGATTCTTCGAGGAGATAACGCCGGAGGACTTTCGCGCTCAGATCGAAACGAATCTTTTCGGACCAATGAACGTGACACGCGCCGTCCTGCCCGTAATGCGAAAACAGCGGAGCGGGCTAATCGTGACGATATCTTCGACGGGCGGCATCGTCGGCCAGGCTTTCGTTTCCGCATATTCTGCGTCGAAGTTCGGTGTCGAGGGATGGATAGAGTCGCTGGCACCGGAGGTCGAGCCTTTCGGTATCCGGACGATGCTTGTGGAGCCTGGGTTCTTCCGCACGGAGCTGCTGACCGAGGATTCAACCAACTATCCCGAGCCTTCGATAGATGACTACGCCGAGAAGACGAGGGAGACCGTCACCGCGTGGAAAAGCATGAGCGGTCAGCAGACTGGCGATCCCGCAAAGCTCGCGGACGCGTTGATGCAGCTTATTGCCAAGGACGATCTGCCGTTCCGCTGGCCCGCGGGTGCGGACGCCGTCCAGACATTCGAGAAAAAGGGTCAAGCGCTCATCGATCAAGCTAACGCGTACCGCGAACTATCTTCCTCGCTAGCTATAGAAGACTCCGCTAACGCAGCTCATGGTGCGGATGCCTGATCGATTCTTCAGAAGTTTGCTCTCTTGAAGGCGACTCTGCGATAATTTTTCGCTTTCAAAAGATGGGGCCAAGATGGGGGCCTTACGTGTTGATATGTAGCCAGCCTAAGCGATACCTTGACGACCGCTAGGCGCGTAAATACTGGCTCATATCGTTTCGTCAGACTACGTGGTACCTCTGCAACATTCTTAAAATTTTCGTTCCTCGTAAGAGGGTGCGGGTTCGACTCCCGCCCTCGGCACCAATCTTTTCAATAACTTACAAATTCTCATCATTTGAGTCCGAATTTGCGCAACGGAGTTAACTCCGTTGCGCACAGCGTTTTTGTTCAAATTGCTGAGGAAATCGCGGCCTCAAAGGTTGCGGACAGTCCCTCATCGAGGCGGCCCAACTCGCAATGCGGAAGTCAGAGGATCATCCTTCCGCTGGAGATAGGATTCACAGTAACCATTTGAGAAGCAAACCAAGACAGCTCACCGCCGCCAGGGCCACGAAGATGTTCCACTTGAGTAGTTGCGTCATGACGAGCATCGCGATCAATACGACCCACGCGAGCGGCTGTGTTAATGTGGCGCGAGCGATCTGGAGGACTGCCGCTAGAATTAATCCCACGGATGTGACCGTTAGACCATTCGTGAACCCTTGATCCAGCGTGAATCGCGCAAGTGTTCAAAGCCATGCAGCAGCGGGATCATGATGTAGCCCGGCAGGATGATGGCGAGGGTTGCGACGATTGATCCCGGCATCCCGTAGAGCATGTAGCCGATACTGGCGACATAGAAATTCGCCTGACCCGGCGTCACGCGCGCGATCGTAAAGGCGTACAGCAACTGGTCCTGGGTCAGAACGCGACTTCCTTCAACCAAGTGAGTCTGCAACAGAGGGATCATGACGGGCCCGTTGCCGAAAGTCATCAGATTGAAGAGCGCGATGAGCAGTGCGAGCTTCCAGAGACTCATTTTTCCGAACCCTTCTTTTTAGTGTCATTCTGTTCTTCAGCCTTCTGCAAGACGAGTGCGCCGAGGGCGCCGCCCGCCAATAGAATCAGTGCAGGGTTGAGCCGAAGGAAGAGCGCGAGACTGAATGCCACACCAGCGATGATGAGTTCCAGCGACGGACGGAAGACATCTTTCCCCAGTTTGAGCGCGGCAACCACGATCAGCGCGAGCGCTGCAGGCATGATTGTGACCGGCAACAGGTCGAAGAGGCGGCTGTTTCTGAGATAGTGGTAAGCGATTGTGAGAGCGATGGTCAGGACGAAAACCGGAAGGCTGAGAGCCGTGAGGGCGATCACCGTTCCGGAGAGCCCGCCGAACTTGTAGCCGTACGCAACTGCCAGTGCCGTCATGGTCCCGCTGGGCACGATTCTAGCTATGCCGTAAATAGAAAGAAATTCGTCCCGAGAGACCGCGTGCCGCTTGCTGACAAGTTCGTCTTCCATCACCGCGAGAATGCCCAAGCCACCGCCGAAGGCCAACCCCGCCTTGAGGAAGATTGAGAACAACTCGCCGCTCGTGATGCGAGTTGAATGATCTTTGCTTTGCTGCTTCTGCGAACGTGTCTTCAAAATGGTTCCGCGATTCGGAGGCTGAGCCGGGAGAATCCTGAAGTCATCTGATACTAGTTCAGACGCTTGAGCAAGGGTGTCATCAAGTGGCACCGATCAAGAATCAAACCTCATAAAAATCGTAATAGCAACCATGGATGTGACCTGCTGACAGCGAATGACCCATCGGCAGTCTTGTGCGAATGAGCATGCGATTCAGCGGAGTTTCACGGTTGGTCCTTTCGCTAGCCGCGCGGCAAGTCCCAAAGGAAAACTGCAAAACTGGGTCCCTCCCTCAGCATTATTTGAGACCGCGGAGCATCAAGAAAGCAGCACGGCGAGTCAATCGACGTTGCTTCACCGTGCCGCCTTCATTCATCGTCGCACCGAAGCTTGACAGGTCGTGAAGGTTAGTTGTTTTCACCGTCCTTCTCGACGTGAAGCATGCGACCGTCGCCTGCATCAACCTTGACGTCGCTTTCACCGTTCGCCGTCTTTATCTCGACGCCATAGACAACGTTGCCGTTCTCTTTTTCGAGTTCGACCTTCGCGCGCCGGATACTTGCCACCGATTAAAGTATCCGGCGCGTTCCACCTCAGCCTGTTTCCAGATTTCCCTTTCCGGAATGGCCATCTCAGAGGCGCTCCTTTCTCTGAGTCATCGGCATCTTAACGGGCCGAGTGGTAAATGGACGGTTAATTCTCAAAACCAAATCCCTCGCGTTGTAAACCAGTAGTCCATGCAACCTTTCCCTCCACTTCAATCCAAAGAAGTGACGTGCAAATCCTTGCCAGATTTAGCGAGGCGCTAAACACCATTCCGTTCTTCTTCAGTGACTGACGCGAGCAGAAAGGAAGGCGCGCGTGGTCACGAACAACTGACCACATCTAAGCATCTGTCCGCTCATAACCACGTTCGGGCAGCTGGAACTGAGCCTCGTTGCGCCATTTGCTTCGCACTGATGTTGCTACGGCAAGAATTCAAACAAAATAGCAACTGTTGCTCAACAGATTTCTACTACATTTAACAAGACGACTGACGCTTACGAGCGCTGCCAGGTGATTTCAACATGATCGGCCTCTCGCTCGCATTCCGATTGGGAGGTAAGATTACAGCACGTGATAAGCAGAGACAGTAGATGTTCTTGACGACGACGATGACAGGTAGAGCGGAAATGATGATAGGCAGTTTCAGGAAAGGGGACTGTGTATGAAAGTCGGACTCATCGGACTGGGAAACATGGGATCGGGAATAGCTCGCAACCTGATCAAAGCGGGGCACGATCTAACGGTTTATAACCGGACACGAAGCCGCGCTGAGCCGTTTGGATCGCTGGGCGCTAGGATTGCGGAAACGCCCAGCGAAGCTGCCGCCGATGCAGAGGTGCTCATGACTATGCTGGCGGATGACGCTGCCGTGGAGGCTGTCATCTTCGCGCCCGGCAATGCGATCCAAGAGCTGCCCGCCGGCGCGGTTCACATCTCCATGAGCACCATCGGCGTGGACTTGTCGCGCCGTCTGGCCAAAGCTCACAGCAAAGAAAAGCAGCACTATCTTGCGGCACCAGTGTTCGGCCGGCCTGATGCTGCAGCCGCTGCGAAGCTCTTCATTGTTGCCGCTGGAGCAGCCAAACAGATCGAATTCTGCCGGCCACTCTTCGACGCGATTGGGCAGAAGACTTTCATCGGTGGCGAGGAAGCTCACGCTGCCAACGCGATCAAGTTGGCGGGAAATTTCCTCATCACAACTGTGATAGAAAGTTTGGCCGAAGCCTTTGCTTTTGGCCGCAAGTTCGGAGTTGACCCGCATGCCTTTCTCGACATTCTCACGAACTCATTATTCCAGGCGCCGGTCTACCGAACTTACGGGAGTATGATTGCATCGGACAAGTTCGAACCTGCGGGTTTCAAATTGCCGCTCGGGCTTAAAGACAACCGACTGCTGCTCGCTGCAGCGGAGGAGGCCACAGTGCCGATGCCGATGGCGAGCCTGATCCACGAGCGGTTTGTGGCTGCTCTCGCTCGAGGGTTGGACGAATCCGATTGGGCCGCGATCGCCCGCATCTCGTATGAGAACGCGGGACTGCGGAAGGGGGCCGCGAAATGATTTATCGAACACTGGGCAGCACTGGAGAAAGGGTGTCGGCAATCGGCGTGGGCGGCTGGCATCTCGGTCTGAAAACTGTTGATGAGCAGTTGGCAATTCGCATCGTTCGCTCGGCCATCGACCGAGGCATCAACTTCCTCGACAACAGTTGGGACTACAACAAAGGTGCCAGTGAGTTACGCACGGGCAAAGCGCTGCGCGACGGCTACCGCGACCGTTCTTTTGTGATGACCAAGATCGATGGACGATCCAAAAAAGAGGCTGCTAAACAACTCGACGAATCACTCAAGCGTTTGGACGTGGACTACATCGATCTGGTCCAGCACCATGAGATCATTCGATTCGACGATCCGCACCGCATCTTTCATGCGGAGGGAGCGAACGCCGCTCTACTTGAAGCTCGCGAGGCTGGAAAGCTTCGTTACATCGGATTCACCGGCCACAAAGATCCGCGCATACACCTCTACATGCTCGAGGTCGCCGCAGAGAACGGGTTCAGGTTTGATACGGTGCAAATGCCTCTGAATGTCATGGACGCCCACTACCGCAGTTTCGAAAAGCAGATTGTGCCGAAGTTAGTAAAACTCAAAATTGGCATACTCGGAATGAAGAGCATGGCGAACGGCATTCTATTGACGTCAAAGACCGTGACGCCGGTTGAGTGCCTGCACTATGCGCTGAGCTTGCCGACCTCGGTCGTGATTACAGGCATTGACAGCATTGAGATTCTTGATCAGGCATTCGCGGCGGCAGAATCGTTTCATCCGCTGAGCGACGACGAGCGCGATTCCCTGCTCCGCAAAACTCGCGCCGCCGCAGCGAAGGGCCAGTTTGAGCCCTTCAAGACCTCATCAATCTTTGATAGCACTGCCGACAACCCGGAGTGGCTCGGCGAAGAGCCGCCCGAGGTTCGAGAGCTAATGCCTGCTTAACATCTAAAACTTGAACTAAACCGACGCGGTACCCGCAACTCGGCGATTCGCGGCCTCTGACGTTTCCAGACCCGCCAGTCTCTCCATCAACGCAATCACGGCCGAGAAGTCTTCCTCTTTGCCCTCGGCGAATTCCGCTAGATTCATTTGAAACGCTGCCGCAGTGGCCGGCATTGGTACCCTGGAGGCAGCCGCGGTGGCGAGAACTAAACCAAAATCTTTGTTCATGAGCCGAATTGCAAACTGAGGACTGTAGTCTCCACGGTCCGCCCGTGACAGCTTTCCGAGATGCGCAGGCGCTACGACCGCCGTGTGCGATAAAACATCGAGCAGTCGATGACGATCGAGACCTTCCTTCTGACCCAGGGCAACCGATTCGGCGATAGCTTGCATGCCAACTCCCAACAAAGTATTCGCGACGAGTTTCATCGCGGTCCCTGAGCCGCTGCCGCCCAAATAAAAATTTTGGCCGGC
>QHXG01000319.1:5944-7111 GCA_003222845.1 Acidobacteriota bacterium
AGACCGGCGAGTCCAGACATTTCACTTCAGCCTCGCGACTCAGTTCGTATAGTTGGCGCGAAGTCGCGGGAAGCACGGTGCTCATCTCGATTACTGCTGAGCCCCGACGCAGATGAGCAAAGACACCTTTCGGACCGGTATACACACTCTTGACTGCTTCATCATTGGTAAGAGACGACAAGATGACGTCCGCTTCAGCTGCGAGTTCAGAGATGCCGTCAGCGACCGTTGCGCCATACCTGACCAAAGCGTCCGCCGCTTCGCGACTCCGGTTGTACGCTACGAGTTGATAGCCGTGGTCAAGCAAGCGTTTAGCCATGCGGCTTCCCATGTTGCCGATGCCAATAAAACCAAGTCGGGTATTTTCATTAGTGAGTGAGTTCATTTGCCCTCCTAAGACGCTATCAATTCAACCTCCCACTGTGTGGAACAGGCGGCCAATCAAAAAGCCCAGTGCCGCCGCGCCGAGACCGATCGCTGCCATTTGCAATCCGCTCTTACGCCAGTCTCCGACCAGAGTCTTCGCAGAATAAACTCCCACGGCGAAGAGCGTTACGGCGCTGAGTGCTATCGCCAAAATAATGGCCGAAGTGCGTGCGACGACCATGAAGGGAACAATCGGTATGAAGTGACCGATGAGGGTCGCCACTGTGACAATCACCGCGCTCCGAATCAGGCTCTGCTGGGCAACCGGCTGCAGATGCAATTCTTCATTCATCATCGTGCTTACCCAGGTTTCACGATTTGACGTGATCGTGGAAACAACATCCTCGAGCAACTGGCCCTTGAAGCCCTTCGCCGCATAGATCTCTCTGATTTCCTCGCGCTCGTCCTCGGGTTGTGCTGCGATTTCTTTCTGCTCGCGCGCGCTCTCAGCTAGATAGAAGTCGCGGTCGGAACCGAAAGACGTATACGCCACGGCGCCCATGGAGATCGACTCTGTGATTGCCGCGGCAATCCCGGTCACGACGAGAACGTGGGTAGACCCGCCCGCGGCTACGACACCGAGCGCGATACCCAACATGTTGACGAGGCCGTCCTGCCCTCCAAGGATCACATCTCTGAGAGAGTTGTTTGTACTATGCTTTTCCTTTCCGATCATCGGGCTCTTCGTGCTGCGATCGGCGGCAGCACGCACCGCGCGTCCGAGGCGAGTTGCGCTCTTCT
>QHXG01000841.1 GCA_003222845.1 Acidobacteriota bacterium
TTCGCGCTAACGCGTCTGATTACGAGTTTGCTTTTTGGAGTCAGCCCAACCGATTCCATAACGTTTGTGGCTGTCGCGGTGGTGCTCGCAACTGTAGCAATGTTGGCGTGCTATGTCCCCGCGCGCCGCGCGACGAAAGTCGATCCGCTGGTGGCGCTGCGGTACGAATAGGAGGTCTATGCAAAACCTACTTCAAGACCTGCGCTACGCGGTGCGAATGCTGCGCAGAAGTCCGAGTTTCACAGCCGTCGCAATGCTCTCCCTCGCATTCAGCATAGGCGTCAACACGGCGGTCTTCAGCGTGATCAACAATCTCGCATTGCGAGAGCTGAACGTTGGCGATCCGGACAGTCTCGTGTCTTTGCATCGTCCGCGGCCTAACGGCGGGGCGGAAAGCAATTTTGCGGCGCCGTTCTTCGAAGAGTTGCGCCGTCCGATTTTTTTGCGTTAGCGAATTGAAGGAGAAGAAAACATGGAAGCCCTCTGGCAAGACTTGCGTTACGCGCTGCGCATGTTGCACAAGAGCCCAGGCTTTGCCGCCGTGGTAGTGCTCACTCTTGCCTTAGGCATCGGCGTCAACACGGCCATCTTTACGTTGTGTGATCTCTCGTTTCGTCCGTTGCCAGTGAAAGATCCGGCCTCGGTGGTTCAGCTCCGCCGGGGATCGGAGAGGACACGGTTCTCGTTCCCCGACTACGTTTACTACCGCGACCAGGCACAGACCTTCTCCGGCTTGATTGCTTTCACCGACGAGAGCCTGGTGCTGGCGGAACACGGAGGGACTGCAGAACCACGGCGAATCGAGGGGACTTTTGTTTCTGACAACTTCTTCTCGGTCCTCGGCGGGAACACAGCCTTTGGCCGCACGTTTACTCCGGAAGAGAATAGTGCTCCCGGCAGGGGGCCGGTCGTCATCTTAGGCTACGCCTTTTGGCAGGGACACTTTGGCTCAGACCCAGAAGTCCTGGGCAAGACTCTTTGGTTGAACGGCCAAAGCTTCCAAGTCATCGGGGTGACGGCGCGCGATTTCGTCGGCCTCGGTTGGGGCCTGAACATTCCTGACGTCTGGTTGCCGCTGATGATGAGAGCCGACTCGTCCGCTGGAGCCACGCAATGGCTGAACGCGCGCAGCGTTGCTTCGTTGTTTCTCTTCGGCCGTCTCAAGCCGGGGCGAACCCTGGCGGAAGCGCGCTCAGAGATGACCCTGCTGTTTAGCCAACTCGCGCGCGCCTACCCGNNGTCCGCGTTTTCCCAGCAAACTTGACAGGACAGGGTACCGCTGAAGCGCTGGCGGGTTCCGGCATAGTACTGGTCGCGAGCGGCATGGTGCTGCTCATTGCCTGCGCCAACCTAGCCAACTTGCTGCTGGCGCGCGGGGCCGCACGCCAAAAGGAGATCGGATTACGGCTTTGCCTTGGGGCGAACCGCTGGCGCGTGATTCGGCAGTTGCTGACCGAGAGTCTTTTGCTTGCCGGACTCGGGGGCGTCGCCGGGCTCACCTTAGCCTGGTGGAGTCTAAAGGCGACGGTGCCGCTGTGGCCTGAAGGCCGGGCGCTCATTGCCCTCAATCTCGATCCCGACGTGCGCGTCTTCATCTACGCGTTTGTGCTTTCGTTGCTCACGGCCATAGCGTTTGGTCTCGCACCCGCCTTGCGGTCGACCAGTGGCGGCTTAACCGCGACGCTCAAAGATCAGGGAGCCTCCTTCGGCCGGAGTATTACTCGGTCGCGGTTGCGCAGTGGGTTGGTAATTGCGCAAGTGTCCCTGGGCCTGGTGCTTTTGATCGCGGCTGGATTGCTGCTGCGAGGACTCGGTCGGTTGGCAAACATTGACCCGGGTTTTGAGACTCAAAAGGTGGTGGTAGCAGATCTGAAACTGGAGGCGGCCCGCTACAATGAGGCCCGCGCCCAACAGTTCTATCAGGACTTTGCCGTGCGTTTGCGGGCCTTGCCCGGTGTGCAGTCGGTCAGCCGGGTGTCCCGGTTTCCGCTTAACGGCGCATTGACGACGACGATAACGATGGCGGGAGAGACGACTGCGGAACGTAGGTCGCTGCGCGTCGGTTTCAATGAAGTCACCCCAGACTACTTTGACACAGTCGGTCTCCCGATCGTGCGAGGACGAAAGTTCACTGAAGAGGAAATGCGTGCCGGGGCGGCTGTGGCTGTGATCACCGAATCCACGGCGCGGCAACTTTGGCCAAATCAAGATCCAGTCGGCAAGCTCCTGCAGACGAAGCCAGACGCAGCCTTCTCACAGGTCATCGGGGTGGCGCGGGACGCCCAAATCTCCCGACTCGGCGAAATCGATCCGCTGTTTATTTATTTGCCCTTCGACGCGCGCAGCAACATCGACCTTGGCGTCTTGGTGCGCACGTCGCGCGACGCAAAGGAAATGGCTCCGCTCGTTCGGGTCGCGGCCCGCGCTTTGGATCCGACTCTCTTTCTCCAGACATCCCCTATGGAAGAAAGAATGGCAAGCTCGGAGCTGGTAAAGATCGCCCGCTGGGCCTCAGTGGTGTCGGGTGGTCTCGGGTTGCTAGCGCTGCTGTTAGCGGCACTGGGGCTCTACGGTGTAATAGCTTATTCGGTAGCTCAGCGCACACACGAGATCGGCATTCGCATGGCTCTAGGCGCCTCTCGCCAGAACGTGCTACGGCTGGTTCTCGGTCAGGGCGGCATCGGCATTGCCCTCGGCGTCGCCGGAGGCACAGCGCTCTCGCGGGCGCTTTCTGCCTGGTTGTTTGGTCTTAGTCCGTTCGACCCGATAGCCTATGCGACCGTTTCGCTATTCCTTGTGGTGGTAGCGCTAGTCGCTTGCTACATCCCGGCGCGGCGGGCGACGAAGGTCGATCCGTTGGTGGCGCTGCGATACGAGTGAGCGATTTAGAGTTTGAAAGGTATCTGATGACAATTCTATGGCAAGACATTCGTTACGGCGTTCGCATGATGTGGAAGAACCGCGGCTTGACCTTGGCGGCGGTCGTGTCGCTGGCGCTGGGGATTGGCGCGAACACGACGATCTTTACCTGGGTCAAATCAGTTCTGCTAAGACCGCTTCCGGGAGTCGTCGCCTCCGATCAACTGGTGACGGTTCACGGCGTATTAAAACACGCAGGCAATCGTCCGATTTCCGTGTCTTATCCTGACTATCAGGACTTTCGCGATCGCAACGAAGTCTTCGACGGATTGATCGCCTTTAACTTGAACCCATTTAACTTGAGCGGCGACGCCAGACCAGAGCGTGTCTGGGGTCTGTTCGTGTCTGGAAACTATTTCGATGTGCTGGGGGTGCGGCCTGCCGCCGGACGCGGCTTTCTGCC
>QHXG01000310.1 GCA_003222845.1 Acidobacteriota bacterium
CCCGCGCCGGAAGTTCATGGCATAAATACCAAAAATCTCCCCATTTTTGAGGGATCTGGCTAGACGACGGGTTAGGCGTTGGGCCGCATGAGCCCGCGGAAGATGCCTTGAATCTCGACGCGCGAGGCGTGCACGCGGATGGGTTCCAATTGCGCGTTCGAGGGTCTCAACTCCACTTCTTCACCAAAGCGGAACAGGCGCTTCAGAGTAGCCTGCACGCGATCTATCAAGGCCACGACAATCTCGCCGTCGCGGGCTTCGCTGCGATTTTCGATTAGCGCTATATCTCCGTCACAGATATGCTCGTCGATCATCGAATCGCCCTTCACGCGCAGCGCGTAGATTCGCTCTGGACGCACACGGCCCAGCAGAAAGCGCGGCACGCAGATCATTTCAATATCTCCGACAGCATCGATGGGCGCGCCGGCGGCAATGCGACCCAGCAGCGCCACTTCGCAAACTGCATCAGGCGCAGCTTCTTCGACCCGCACCGCCAGGGTGAAACGGCCAGGCTCGTGTTCGCGTTTAATTAGCCCGCGCTTCTCCAGCGCCGAGATGTGTTTGGCGATGGTGGCTTTGGAACTGACCCCGAAGTAACGCGCGATCTGCGCATACGAAGGTTCGTGTCCGTGCTTCGCGAGAAAGCGGGTAATGTAATCGAGGACTTCTTTCTGGCGTTGAGTTCGCGGCAGCATTTACTTTCTCTCTCAAAAGAACCTTGCGAGGATCTTGTTAACGCGAGCAATTCTAGTCTCGCATCGATCACCCGTCAAGCAATCTTTGTCACGGGAAAAATTTGCTATGAAGCGTGATTGAGCGAATCGCTGCTTTTGAGGACAATTGGGGTCAGCTGAAGGTAGCGATCAGTTTCCGTTCGGTTCGCTGGGGGAGTTCAATAACCTCGAATGCTTTCTTGTTGTAGAGATAATCCTCACCAGATTCGTCAATGATGCGAATGTAGCCTTCCGGGTCGTTGCTTTCAGGCGATGATACCTGATAGATCTTGCGCAACTCCAAAGATGCTTCGTAACCTTTGTTGTCCAAACAAATCGCAAACCTCATATGAGGCCAGACCATGTCCTAGCGAAGTATGTTACCGCATTGAACTATAACAAAAGATTGGGGCACTGAAAAATCGAAGTCCCAGTCTCACGACCATTCTCATTCACACCCTGCTTTAGCTGGGTGACGGTCGAGTACGAGACTTACGAACCGTTTTAACGGTTTTATTTCCTCCGCGAAACCGTTGAAACGGTTGCCGATTAAGCAATGCCCTTCATCGCCACCCAGCTAAAGCAGGGTGTGAATGAGACGCAATCTACGATTTGTGACCTACTGGCAGCGTGCTGTTTGAATCATCTCTTCGGCACGTATGTAAACCAAAAATAGATCGCCTGTCCGATACCGATCCAGAAACCAATGATGGCGCCGAAAAGCTCAATCGTTTTCAAGTGATGCTGCGCAACTAACAGCACCAGCTCTTCCAATTTTTCAATTGGATACTCCGAAACTTTTTTGCGCACCAATCCGCCGACGTCGAACTCCGCAATCGCCGCCGGCAGCCGTTCGCGCGCGGCGGCGGTGATCTTCTCGGTCAGTGCGGCGCTGGCTTTCTCGATCGCGCCGACAGGCATGTGATCGGCCAGCCGGCCAATTGGCGCTACCAAAAAGCGCTCGATCTGCGAACTGAGGATCGCGTTGATGGTGCGAGCAGTGTCGTCGCGCGCCAGCACGGTCAACAAACTCTTCGTCAGAAAAGCTTTCAAGCGTTGCGCTGATTCAGGGTTCAACGTCGCGAGCAGTTCGCGCAGCGTCTCGGGTCTCAAACGTTCCAGCGCTTCACTAAGATACGTTCTAACTGAGGTCGCCAGTTCCGGGCTCCGGAACATTGCGACTAAACGCGCCGCCGCCTCGTGCTTGATTGTTTCGAACTTCTCGGACGGGACTTGGCCGATGATCTCGTTCAATGGCCGTTGCATCAAATTGTCGATGGTTGAATTCAGAAAGACCGTCGCTTCCTGCGCAAACGCGGCCCCGCGCAGATATTCATCCACCCGGCGCGGCAGAGTGCTGTGGACCAGGTCATCAACCTCGCGATAGATGCGTTCCCGCGAAATGAAGATCTTTTTCAGGAACGAGAGGTCGCGATAATAATCGTCGACTTCGCGCTTGATGAGCGTCCCGATCTGAGTTCGCGTAGTCGGGCTAGTCGCAATGTCAGCCAGATGGTCGGCGATCGGTCCGACTTGCTGATCGACACGTTCTTTGACCAGCGCAATGGTTTCCGGCGTAAGCATCTCTGCCAGCGAGGCCTTCATCTGCGCGAAGTCATCGATGCGCTCGCCGACAAACGCATTTACTTTAGTTTCAAATCCTTCTTCGTTGACCAGGCCGCGAAAACGCTCTTCGACGAACCGTAAAATCAGATCGAATGTTTCATCGCTGACGGTTTCGCTCAATTTCCTTTCCAGTAACTTGTCTATCTGCCGATCGACAAAGTTCGCGATCTCGGCGGCGGTTTGTTCACTCTTCAGGACCGACGCGATGTGCTGAGCGAGCCGATACTGCAAGGCCGCAATGGTGTCGAGCACCGGCGCGCGCGCCCCCCTGGGGAGGGCTTCGATGAGCGAAGGGTGGGCCGTCGAAAGCAATTCCGTAGTGTAGGAATTAACAAAACCTTCGACCTTGCGATTGAAGAATCCAGTTTCAAACAGCGCGTGAAAGACCGTCTCCTGCGAAACCAGTTCATTCCCCACCGCATTGCCAATCGATTGCGCCAAACGCTCCCGGTGCCGCGGAATCATCCCCTGCGGCCAGACCGTGACGCCGAATAATTTCACTGACCGATAAGGATGAAACAACATCCAGATCGCCAACCAGGCCGCGCCATAACCGTGCACGGTGGCAATGACGATAATCGCCAGACTGATCAGGATTTTGAAGGTGATTGGATCTATGTTCGTGCTCCTTGAAGGAAGATGGTTTGCGAATCACACCCTTCCGATGACCGTATCAAGCGCGGAAAATTCTAACACATACAGAAGAGCTCGCCCCTTCTGAGCGATTTCTGTTGAGTCAGCGACCGAATTAAAGGTCAAGAATCGAGTCACGGATCACCCCGATACGCTGGGATCACAGAGTCAAGGTTGAAGTTAGATCCCCTCGCTACCGCTCAGGGTTCTGACACAGCGGTTGTTCGTAGTAATATCTGCGCGCATTTTCAGAAGTTTGTTTGCGTAACCGATGTGATCATTATGCGTCATACTTTTTACTTAATCGTCGTCCAACTTTTTCTCGTAGTTCTCCTGACGAATCCAGCGACCCTGGCGCAAACCGGCAATCCCAACGCCTCAGGTCTTTCGTTCACAGTTTCGATGTCCAAGCCGTGGACGCATCTCCTGGAAGTTGAGATGAGTGTCAAAGTCGCGGCCAACTTGAATGTGCCGAATGAAACTGATCTGGTGATGCCGGTCTGGACGCCGGGTTCGTATTTGATACGCGAATTCGAACGGCACGTGCAGGATTTTGCCGCGGATGCCGACGGACGCGCGCTGGATTGGACCAAAGTCAACAAGCACACCTGGCGCGTGGGGACCAACGGCGCGCGCGCATGGCGCGTCAGCTATCGGGTCTATGCCAACGAGCTTTCGGTGCGCACGAGTGAAGTGAATTCCGATCATGCCTTTTGGAATAATGCGGCGCTTTTGATGTATCCGGAAGGACAAATCAGTGCGCCATCGATTTTACGGATAGTGCCGGCGCCGGGTTGGAAAATCGCAACTGGATTGCCGCCCGTTGTTGGTGAGAAAAATACTTTTCGCGCCGAGAACTTTGACATTCTTTACGACTCACCGGTTGAAGTCAGCAATTTCAAGGAGTTCGACTTTCAGGTTCGTGGCGTAGGGCATCGCATCGTGATCGATGGCGAAGGCAACTACGATCCCGTTCGTTTGCGCAACGAAGTTCAGAAAATCGTCGCCGCCGAAGTTTCCATGTTCGGAGAGATGCCCTATCACGACTACACCTTCATTTTGCACCTGCGATCGAATACTGGCGGCGGGCTGGAACATCTGAATTCAACCGCGCTGGGATTTCGCCGGTTCGGATTTTCCAGCGATGAAGGCTACCGGAATTTTGATTCCCTGGTCGCGCACGAATTCTTTCATCTCTGGAACGTAAAGCGCATTCGTCCGGATGCGCTCGGGCCATTCGATTACACGAAAGAGAATTACACGCGGCTGTTGTGGGTCGCGGAAGGAATCACGGAATACTACGGCAATTTAATGGTGCGACGCGCGGGCTTAAGTTCTGACAAGCTGTATCTCGAGCACCTGGCAAAGCAGATTCAGGATTTTCAGGAGACGCCCGGCCGCGAGAAGATGAGCGCCGAGGAAGCAAGCTTCGATGCCTGGATAAAACTATATCGTCCGGACGAGAACTCAGTGAACTCGTCGATTTCTTATTACGATAAAGGCGAGTTGCTGGGGCTGCTGCTCGATCTCGACATTCGCCGGCACACGAATAACGCCAAGTCGCTCGACGACGTGATGCGATATCTGTACACCGAATTCTTTAAGAAAGGTCGGAACTACACGCCGGCGGATTTTCAGAACGCGTGCGAGTTGATGGCGGGCGCGAGTCTCGATCAATTCTTTTCGCGCTACGTCCGCGGACGCGACGATCTTGTGAGCGCGTACAACCAGACGCTGGATGCTGCGGGACTCCATCTGGAACAGGCTGGCCATGGGGTCGGCGAATTGGGCGGATTAGCTCCAGTCGCTGTCCCGCCGCAGAAAGCTTTTCTGGGCGCGGACCTTGAACAGGATGGAGACTTCATTCTCGTCAGGAACGTTCGCGCCGCAACGCCGGCTTATGAACAAGGCTTGAATGCAAAGGATCGAATCATCGCGCTCGATGGTGCGCGCGTTAACAAAGAAACTTTCGAAGCGCTGATTGCCGCCAGGCGTCCCGGAGACTCGATTCGCCTGACGATCTTTCGCTTTGACGACGTGCGCACGCTGGACATTCGGCTCAGCAACCGCATCGATGGACCCTTTCGAATTGTTCCGCTGGCGCAGATCAGTGCACAGCAAAAGCGAATTTATCAATCGTGGCTGGGCGTCACATAGCAATACAGTTTTTCTTCGCGCCTTTGCGTCTTTGCGGGAACTATTTCGTCGCCGAAAAGAGTTTCAGCGCAAAGGCGCCAAGAGAGTCGAGAGTCGCGAAGCGAGACGGGTGCAATAAATTTTGAGAGCTTGGGCGCATCCCTCAGCGTGTCAGAACCGCGAGCGGTAGCGACCGGATCCTACGCGCAACTCAGCATAGACTATTATTTCGTAAGTTACTGTTTGATCCGGTCGCTACCGCTCGCGGTTCTGACACGATTCGTGGCGACTCTCATATTTAATTACAGCCAAACAAGACAGCATTCGATATGAAACAAACTGTCCTTGTCGTTTATCGGCGAACGCGAGTCCTTAGACGGGCGATGCTTGCCATTTTGTTCGCGCCACTGATCTCGTGCGCGCAAAGATCGTCAGTCGAGACAATCCAGTTTCAAAGCAAGCTTGTCAACGCCACTCTTCCTTACAACGTCATCCTGCCTCCCGACTATCGCACGTCAAGCACGACACGATATCCAGTTCTCTATCTGCTGCACGGCTTGACCGGCCATTACTCTGATTGGCTGACCAAGACGAATGTGGCGGACTATGCGGCGCAATATCGAATGATTGTCGTTATGCCCGAAGGCAAGGATGGCTGGTACACCGACAGCGCGACCGTGCCGAACGATAAATACGAAAGCTACGTTTTGAAAGAATT
>QHXG01000044.1 GCA_003222845.1 Acidobacteriota bacterium
TTAGCGCGGGACGCGACCTCATGATGTACTTTCCGATCATCGTCTTGGCCTTCTGGCTTTCGCGGAGCCGGCGATTCAAAGGAAACTGGACTCTCTACACGACGGCGATTCTGCTTTTCTCGATTGGACTTCTGATCCAGTATCGGCTCTACAGCGATCCCGAATACAACGCGAAAAACAAAGCCGCTGCCCGGCAGCAGAAAACCGATACCCTCCGATTGCGCTACATCAATGAGAATTACGACGCGACGAAGCGACAAATGATGGGTTTGCCACCGGCGCCACCAACGGGGCAGCAAGCCGAGGAGGCGGTTCGAGAGTCTGCTTACACAATCATGAACGCCCTCACCTCCAGCTATACGTGGATTCCTATTGTCTCGCTAATCGGTTTCGCGGTCGCTTATCTTTTCTGTGTCAACGATCGATTTCTCTCATGGGTACAGCGGAATAGTTTTATCATCGTCCTGCTCACGCTGGTTCCGTTGGCTGGCGCGATTATCTACTCGAGTGCCGGCAAGGCCCTCGGCAATACCACACCGTGGGAGCCATCGAAAGTTCCTTTCCTGCTTGGCTTTGCGGGAATACTAACGGCGCGTTACAAAGACCTGGGCCGGACGTATTGGGGCATTCCCCGCGCGCGCGACGTGATTCCCTTGATCGTGATGGCGATGATTCCCTTCATTCCCTTTTTCGCGCTGAAAGACTTTGGCCAGATGCTGATTTTCAGCGGCGCGTACGCAACGCTTTACCTGGTGGCAGTCCGTCGCTGGCCCCAGTTGCTGGTGTTTGTCGGTTCAATGGTACTAGTGATTTCAATCCTGGTAATCGGCGCACTGCCGCGCGATATCCAGGAAAAATTCCCGCTGCTGCCGACCTTGGCACGGCCGATTCAACATGCATTGCCGGCACGTATTCAGCAACGCTTTCACCTCTGGTTGGATGGGTTCGATCCACCTTCGCCTGATGAATCGTGGTGGAAGAAAGATTACGACGAAGCGCTGGCCAAGGATCCGCGCATGAAAGAACTCGCCGAGCAGAGTGAGGCCATGAAGAAGAGCGTCAACACCGACATCTGGTTTGACAAGTTAGCATTTCAGCCGGCGCAGGCGATCTTCGGAATCACGTCGGGGAAGACTACCGGACGCGGACTGGGATTAGGCTATCCGGAAGTCATTCCCATTGCTGACTCAGATTATGTCTACGCGGCAATTGCTGAAGAGATGGGCCTCCTCGGAGGCGCCGTGGTAGTCCTGGCGCTGATCATTTTCGTGATTGCGGGAATTCGCACTTCCATCGAGGCGCGTGATATGTTTACCAAGCTTTGCGCCGCCGGATTAACAGCGTTCATGGGCATTCAGGCGCTGGTAAATATTGGGGGTATCACTCGCGCCCTGCCAATGACCGGGATAACGTTGCCGTTCGTCAGTCACGGCGGGTTCAGCTTAATCACCAGCTTTGCCATGTTGGGAATGCTGATGGCTTTTTCGCACCGTAACGCGCAGGACGCGAAGGCTGTGGCGCGAGTAAAGCGACCAGTCGAGAGCCCCATCGCTTTGGAGGCAGTCCAATGAGCACACCATCGCCCGCAAACAAGATCCAAGTCGCTTCCGTCTCCGATCGCGGCCTGAGTGAGAAGCGGCCAATGAATGAAGACTCGTTCGTCACCGATGCCGAGCATCGCATCTTTGCGGTCGCGGATGGTGTCGGCGGCGCGGAGGCCGGCGAGGTCGCCTCTCAGACAGCTATCGACGTTTTGCAGGAGGCATTTCGTCATCAACTCGGCGATGGCGATGATGTCGAAGATTTGATGGAACTGTCGATTCAACGGGCCAATAGTTCGATTCATCAGATGGCTGCGGAACATCCTCGCTTTTCCATGATGGCGACGACAATCGTCGCTCTGCACCTCGATCGGGGCAAAGCCACGATTGGACACGTTGGCGATTCCAGACTTTATCGGGTCAGTCCCGACGGACAACTCATTCGCGAAACTGCAGACCATTCAATCGTCGAAGAAGAAGTACGCGCCGGCCGCATGACTCCGGAGCAGGCGGCACACCATCCGAGCAAGAACGTTATCAGTCGAGCGCTGGGCGCGGAAGAATCCGTCGAAGTCGACATGAAAACTATCGAGGTTGAGGAGGGCACGCGATTTCTCCTCTGCACTGACGGCATCACCCGACATATTCCGGACAGTGAGTTGCGGCAACTACTGACGAGCGCACAAGAGGCCGACGCGATCTGCGAGCAGATGAAGGAGCGCTGTTATGAACGCGGGGCCGAAGACAACCTGACTGCGGTAATCGTCGAAGTGGGCGAGCCAAAATACGAGGCTACGTTTGACGTCGAGCGTACACAGGATTTGTCAAACGCTACGGCTCCATCGAGAACCGAGACACGCCTGACACCGCCCTCACGTATTGCCTTTCCGGGCCCGGACTCCGCGCCAGCGACCTCAGCCGCGATCGCCAACGCCTCGGCGAAAGGACGGTCTGGCGCAGGACGAGCTTTCCTTCGTTTCTTTGTCTTTCTGCTGTTCATCGGAGTCGCCGCCGCCGCCTTTTACGGTGGGATGAAGTACCAGCATTTGCGAGCGAGCGCGGAACAGAGCGTCGTGCCCCAACCTACGCCCGATAATCGTGCCCCCTTCGAACAAAAGCGCGCCGCGGTTGATGCTGATCCGCAGAAATGGCTGGGTGAAAACGTGGCCGTTCAATTCTCTAAGGAAGGAATCACCAGCGCCGCCGACTCGAAAGATTCTCAGTTTCTGTACCTTTATGGGCGCGCTTTAATGCTCACTGGCAACCATCGGGACGCAATGCAGGCCTTCGAACTGTCCGTCAACAATCTTCGTAATGAGACTAAAGCGAATCTGCCGCTGGGCGCCGAAGTAAGAGTTGCTCAGGCCGCCGCGGCATTGAAATTGAAGAGCCAGACCGGGGCCGCAACGTCTCAGGAAGCTTTGATGGCCGAGCAAAAGACGGTGCAGATTCTCGATGAGCTGCTGGGTGTGAAGAAGGAAGCGCCGGCCAATGTTCGATAAACTCGGCTAACAGACTTAGGGAAGCGCTGAAGAAGTATTGAAACCTTGCGTGGAGCCCGCGAAGCGCGGCGACAGCATAAAGCCTGGGGTGGACCGAAGCGCAACCCCAGGATCGTGGGGGCAAAACGGGAAAGAGCCCGCGAAGCGGGCGACAGCCTTTTCGTCGAGCAAATCCCGCGGTTGGGGGCTATCGCGCGCTCCACGCGCTCGGTTTCTTCCTGTTTGTAAACCTGGGGTTGCGCTTCGCTCCACCCCGGGCTTTATGCTTCCACCCGCTCCGCGGGCTCGGGCAACGTAAATCCGTAATGACTTGTTCAGAGGTTCCTGAAGTTCATCGGACGTTCAATGACCGAATTAAAACTCTTACAATGCAGGCTTGACGGTCGTTACGACGTTGAAGAGTGTCTCGGTCGCGGCAGTTATGCTGAGATTTACGCGGCGTGCGATCGGAGCGCGGCCGACGAGCAGTTTCGCAAAGTAGTAATTAAAGCACTCAACGTTCTTCTGCAAGGCTATCAGGACCCCGAACTCGAGCGTACCCTGATTCAGAATTTTCAAAACGAGGCAGTCGCGCTCGATCGGGTGCGTCATCCCAACATTATCAGTCGCCTTGGTCACGGCACTGCCATCGATCTCAGCGGAACCGCTTTTCATTACATCGTTCTGGAGTATCTCGGCGGCGGAGACTTGGCGATGCTGTGCCGGCAAGCGCCACTGAAACTCGATCGCGCACTCCAGTATTTGCAGCAGATTTGCGCCGGACTGGCGCACGCTCATGAATGCGGCGTGATTCATCGCGACATCAAACCACAGAATCTATTGCTGACTTCGGATCATGAAACAGTGAAGATTGCCGACTTTGGTGTGGCCAAGCTGGAAGCAGCCGATGGCGCCATCACTCGGGTGGGCACGAATATCTACGCCGCGCCTGAGCACAATCCTCTGGTGGAGACTGCGGCACTTGGTACCAGCTCGCTCTCATCGCACCTTCAGTTGACGCCATCAGCCGATATTTATTCGTTGGCAAAAACTGCCTATACACTCATTTGCGGCGTGGCGCCACGAGCGTTCGCGCACGATCCGATTACTGACCTGCCGGCGCCGATTTCATTCGAGCCCTGGGCCTCTTCGATTGTGCGTGTGCTTGAGCGCGCGACGCAGACGCACCCGTCCGATCGTTTTCAGAGAGTTCAAGACTTTTGGGACGAATTGAACGAGGCCGCGCTTCCCGTTACTCAGCCGCTCATCTATGGCCGGCCCAGGCAGATCAGCTCCGACCTCAGTCTTGAGGCCGACGTATTAACGACCGCGGCCCCTCCAAAGCCGCGGTTTGAAACCTCGCGTGAGCTTCAGCAACACGGGGCTGCGGGCAACGGCGCCTTGCGACCAAAGATCGTCGTGCCAATTGCTGATCGTTCCGTGTCGCCTTCAACTCGTCACTTTGCCCCAGCTCAACCCCCTGGACGAGTTACGGTGGCTGTGTCACGCAACGCTTTGCCTGGCGCGCCAGCCGGCGTCCGGGCAATGGCAACGAAACCGCGCAGGCGCGGACGCGACTTCCTGGTTGGTGTCATTCTTATGCTATGTTTTGCGGGCCTGTTACTCGCGACCGGCGCTTACGTTCGCTCGTTGATTCGACGGCAGCAGACGACCACGCAAACGACCACGACCAGTGTTATTGGACAACAGGCGATTACGACGACCGATCTAAATTTGCGCGACGGACCAAGCGCCTCGAACAATCAGATTGGATTGGCTGAAGTCGGATCGCGCGTTCGCGTTATCAACGTTAACAGTAGCAACAACTGGTGCGAGGTGCAGGTCTTGCAACACAGCAGGCCAAAAGACGAGCCAACTTCAGCCGATCGCGGCTGGGTTAACAAAAGGTTTTTGAAGTTTGATTAGAAGATTAGTTTCAAGTTCGAGGTTTCAAGTTTCAGGTTAGAATCGGCAATTGGCAATCGGAAATCGGCAATGTTCATATGGGCTTAATTGAATCCATTCGACGCTGGATTGACGGCGAAACCACCGACGATCTCCTTGAAAAAGCAGACGAGAGCGCGCGACCCCGGCGTGTGTGGGAAGAATTTCTCGTTAAGATCGCGCGTGAAGTCGAAGCTGTTATGCAGCGCGAGATGATCACTCCGCCAGGAGGAGTGACCTTCATTCCTCGTGAATATATCGTATATCTCAGCAATCAAGACGATAAGGATTGGCAGGGTGACAAGCGCCGCGCCCTGGAGCAGGGACTCTTTCACGTCCTCTCTGAACGCGCCCGCGAGTTGGCCGGCTCAATGCAATTACAGACAAAATCATTCGCGATTGAATTGCGGGTCGATGGCACTTTGAACAAAGGCGAGTTTCGTGTGCAGCCGGTTTGGGATGAAACGGAATCCGGTCACACGATGGTTACGATCCGGCCCGCCTCAGCGCCGAGCGCGGCGCCAATCATCGCCGAATCCGAAACCGACATTACTTCACCGCCTGAAGCTCAAGGCGATGAGATTACAGTGGTGCGGCCACGCGTCGTCGACCTTTATTCGATTGAGCTCTGGCGTGAAGGAGTAAGGCAGTCTGTAATCAAGATCACAAAACCGGAAATCACCATTGGCCGCGGTTCAAGATCGGTAGCAGTCGATGTGCCCTTGAAAGGCGATCCCGAAATCAGCCGCGTGCATGCCACCTTAACGCTGGACGATCAAGGCCGCTATTGGCTGATGCCGAAAGGTCGTAATCCAACTTTGATTTCCGGACGCGAACTTCCGCGCGAGCAGCGCACGATGGTAAGCCCCGACGAGAAGATCGGCATTTGTAGTTACACATTGCGCATTCAGCCGAAATAGTTTTCGTTGGGGATTTAATGACCCGATGCCGAGGCCGCGATCGTACCACCGTCCAGATCGGAAATCATTCGACTAAGTAACGGACCCACATCTTCGACGTTGTCATAGTTCCGGCTAAGCAGTTTCATCAGTCGTTTCTCTTTGGAAGTACCTTCGATTTCCCTCAGGAATGCCCGGCAGAAGGCACAAATCACTTCAGGGGCGAACTGCGTTCCGGTGTTTGCGCGAAAGTCCACAAAGACGTCTTCAAGTGGAAGCCGTTTTCGATAGGGGCGATCAGTCGTCATCGCATCGAACGAATCCGCGACCGTGACGATCTTCGCGCCGGGCGGAATCTGGTCACCTTTTAGTCCATCCGGATAACCATTGCCGTCGATGCGCTCGTGATGATAGCGGGCCATCAAGGGAATCTCGGCGTAAGGATGATTAATGCGCGCGAGAATTTCGTAGCCCGCGGCCGGATGGCGGCTCATCTCTTTCGATTCCTTGGCGTTGAAACGCTCGGGAGAGTTGATGACGCTGAGATCGACTATCAACTTCCCGATATCATGAAGATAACCAGCTATGGTAATCCCTTCCACTTCCTCGTCGTTCCAGCCCATTTCGCGAGCGATGATCTCGCTGTACTTGCCGACGCGCACTGAGTGGCCGTTGGTGTAACGGTCCTTGATGTCGATGGCCGCGGCAAATGCGTGCACGGTCTCTTTGTAGATCGCTCGCAGACCGTCGTACAGCCGGCGATTCTCTTCAGCCTTTCGCTCAACCTCTTCCAGGAGACGATGGCTATGGACGCCGACTGCAATGTGGCGAGCCAGAGAGCAGACGATTTCCAGATCCCCTTCGTTAAATTTCTCCCCGTTGGCTTTTTCTCCCAGCAAGACAACGCCAATCAGGCGTTCGCGAATTACCAGCGGCACCAGCAGCTCAATCTCCACGGAACCAAAGAACTCTTTCTGATCGCCGAGGAATCTCTCCGCCTCTTTGGTCGCATCGTCGAACGAGAGCGCCGAGCCCAGGCTAGCCAATCGGCGCGCATGGTCGTGCGCCAGCGGCAATTCAGTTTGTCCGGACTCAGTGATGCCACGCATCGCAGCGATTCGTAATTGGCCGCGCTCGCGATCGTATTCAGCGACAGCGCCACGCCGGATGGCCAGCGATCCGAGCAGCAAATGAAAGGAAGCGCGCAGCATCTCTTCAAAGTCAGCATTGTCGGCAATCTCCTGACCGAGATCAGCGAGCGCAGCGAAAGTGTGAAGAAGTCGTTGAGTGTTCGGTTCCATTGTTGCGTTACAGAATCGCGAGCAGTAGCGACCGGATCAGGCCACTCTCCTTGCACCACGATTCTGTTATCAATAGCATCGAGCAGCGCTCGAATTCATGATCCAGTCGCTACTGCTCGCGATTCTGTAACTCTCGGCGAAGCCAGTGAAGCCAAAGCTTCCTCTTCGTCCTTCGTGATAGTGACATGCCGCGCCAGCCCAAGCATCTCGAACAAATTCGCCGTGTGATTGTCGACGTCAGAGAAGATCAAGCGCGCGCCGCTTTGCTCAGCCGCATCGATTACGCCCATTAGAATTGAAACGCCGATGCTGTTAACCAGTTCAGTGTCTCGGAAGTTAATCACCAGCGCCCGACAACCTGACTCGAGTTGGCGTTTGCATTCACGCTCAACGCGCTCGCCACTCAGTTTATTCAGATAGTCGCCCGCATAAATGACTGCCGTATCTCCCACGCGTCGACTTCGAACCGATTCTGAGCCAATCGTTTCCATGCTCAAGAACTCCTTAGCGAACGCGCACAGTGTAACATAGAGACCGACCTTGCGCCTTCCCACTTCATTCGCTAGACTTTCGCTTCGTTTATCAACACTGAGTCGAAATAATAATGCCTCTAAACCCCGCCAGCATCAGCGTGTTTCTGCCCGCCTTTAATGACGAGGCCGCCATCGGCGAATTAGTCTCGGAAGCGCTCATTCTGTTGAAGTCTCTCACTAACGATTACGAGGTTATCGTCATCAACGACGGCAGCACTGATTCGACTGCCGCCGTTTTGGATGAACTGGCAATTGGTTCCGAACACATCAGGATAATTCATCACCCCAGCAACCTTGGTTACGGCGCCGCGTTGCGTACAGGCTTCAGCAACGCAGGCAAGGACTTAGTTTTCTATACGGATGGCGATGGCCAATATGACGTAAAAGAATTGGCCCTCTTGCTTCCGTTGATGACGGACGAAGTTGACGTAGTAAACGGCTATAAGATCAAGCGACAAGATGATCGCTACCGCGCAGTCTCGGGCGCTATCTATAAAACCCTCGCTCGCTGGTTCTTTCGTCTTCCGATTCGTGACGTAGATTGTGATTTTCGGCTGATACGCCGGCGCGCTCTCCAGCGGATTTCACTCAGCGCGTCCAGCGGCGCGATTTGCGTGGAACTGGTTCACAAACTCGCTGCTGCCGGTTGCACCTTCCGAGAAGTTCCGGTCCATCACTATGAGCGGCCGCACGGGCGATCGCAGTTCTTTACCCCGCGCCGCATTGCACATACTGTCCTGGAATTCTTTGCGCTTTGGTGGAACGTTGTCGTTTCAGGATATTTTGTTTTTGGCAAAGCTCGCCCAGCGAAGCCTCGATTTCAAGCGGACGTTCAAGATCCATAAATCCATTCCAACAGGGCTGAAACTCTTTTCACTAGCCCAGGTGTTCACGCCTGGGACTGATAGTGTCCATTTCACCAACCTCCTTCAGGAGGTTTTTCGATGGTCTTTAGCCGGACGCGCAACGCTGA
Source organism: Acidobacteriota bacterium (assembly GCA_003222845.1). Lineage (GTDB taxonomy): Bacteria > Acidobacteriota > Blastocatellia > Pyrinomonadales > Pyrinomonadaceae > UBA11740. The sequence continues at coordinate 8,673 of QHXG01000044.1, forward strand.
ACAGGATTTTCCGAAGCCCCATTAATGGGGCTGAATTAGAGACAACCACTCCAGCACCCAGGCGTAAACGCCTGGGCTAGAGAAAAGGCTTTCACAATTTTCTAAGGCTTCCGCGCCAGGCAAATCGCCGAGAGACCAAAGCCTAGCTTCGTCTCACCACGCCTCAGCCAGGCCGCCTCCGCTCGCAACGCCGCAGTCAGCGGTGCGTTTACCCAGCGCAAAGCCGACGGCATCGGCTTCACGTCCGATCCACGAGCCAGCCCGATCCGTTTCAGGACCAACCGTCTGACCAAAGCGACGGGCAGCAAGAAACTGTTCGCGTAAGTCGATCGCAGGATCTCGAATCCGGCGGCTTTCATCTTCCCTACCAGCTCTTCAAGCGAATAACGATGATGCGTGGCCAACGCAGCATCATGATCGCTCTTCAACCATTCGTAAGCGGCGCCGCGAACAAACGCGATGCCTCCGGGCTTTAGCACGCGGAAGATTTCACTGATCGCGGATTCATCGGAGCCCACTCCCGGTATCTGCACGAGCACGTCAAAGCTGGTAACGAGATCGAACCTCGACTCTGGGAATGGTAGATCCGTGGCCGATGCTTGAACGAGAAGCTGATGTCCTTGTTTCTTGCAAAAGCTCAATGCCTCGGCGGTCACATCAATTCCTGCGACTTCGCCATTGCCCGCATAACGCTTCAACCAGGACAGATTGCCGCCCGTGCCGGAGCCGTCATCAAGAACCTGTCGATCTATCCCTGGCGCACAAACCGGATCGAGCAGCGCGGCAGTGATCTCGCGCATTCCCACAAACCACCAGAAGTCGCTTTCCAGTTCGTATAAATAGGCGAAATCCTCAGGCTGCATAAGAACTCCTTACCGCAAGACAGCCGAATAACTTAGCCTAAACGGCGCCCGGCGAAAAGGGGACGGGACTCGAGGTGTGGAGAGTCACTTGGGAAGGCTCTCAGGTAAGGAAGGGTGGCTTGCCCCCGCTGCCTTTGTCAGTCCCATCTTCTTGAGTGAGCCAGAGAAGCGGGGGCAAGCCACCCTTCCTTACCTCAGAGGTAATTAGACAGGAATGCAACGGCTAGCGCCGATATTTGATCATGCGTATTTGCGTGCCGTCGTCAACTCGTTCGAATTCGACTTCGTCCATCAAGGTCTTTATTAACTTTAAACCCCAACCGCGTCGACTCTTCGCGTCTGGCTTCTCCTGCTCGGCGCTAAGGCCTTCGCCATTCTGGCTTGCCAGGCCCGCCGGCGCCACCCCGCGACTGGCTACGGTAATGACCAACTTGTCGGCTTCCACGCGAAAACGCTGATAGATTTTGCGATCGGGACTAAGACTGTGCTCGGCCGCATTGATGCAGGCTTCGACGAGCGCCGTTTTGATCTGATTGATTGCTTCAGGTCGAAAGTTTAGGCGCCGCGCAATCTGTTCGAGAGTGTGGGCCGCGATTAACTCTGTGTCCTGGCCCATTGGAATCACCATTTCGTATTCGTCCGGACGGGCGCCCTCTTTCTCAATTGCTTCCGACTTGATGCGCGCGGTCAGCAGTTCAAGCTGGCTATGACTTGAACCGTACGCTTCGTGTTCGTTAAGCAGCGCGCACGCTTCCGGAGAGAACCCCTCCGGAGCAATCAGCCACAGGCGCACTCGCGAAAAGTGGTATTCGCGGGCCAGGTGCAGCAAGCGGTTACACCACTCTTCAGCGAGTTCCCGGCTGGCCTCCAATTTTGATTCAATCTGCGCCGCCAACCAGACGACTTCATTCTCATCCGTATATTCTGCCGCCTCGAAACCGTGTCCTATGGCGCACGTTTCGATATCGCACCCGACTAGTTTGCCAAACGACGAGCAACCAGCAACATGCACAATCTGCGGCAGCCGCACTAGATCGGACTCGTTGTCCAGCGCCGCATCCACGGCATCAGGATCCGCGCCCTTGTGAGTCGCGGCGAAGCGATCATAATGGAAGAGGCTTGCCGGCACGCGCTGGCAATTGAAACGCGAAATCAGATCGCCGATGCCCAGGGCGGCCTCCCGCCGATATTTCCGCGCCATCGTCTGCGGAGCGCGCTTTAGCGTTTCAAGCAGCGTCGTCGCGACCACCAGGGCGCGCTCTTCTCCGGCAACCTCGAGCCGATAACGAATGCGCAGATAATCCATCCAAACGTTCGACTCCCCGTTTATTTCGATAAAAGCGCCACTCGAATTCGCCAGTTCATGAACGTGCAGCAGATCGACGATTCTTTCGAACTCGCTACTCTCGACGCCCAGGCGCTTTTTCCACGCCAGGAAGGAAGGGCGCGGAGATTCATGCGCAGCCGATTCGTAAAGGATCCTCAGCAGCGTCTTCCGTGTTTGAGGGTGCGGCGCCATCTCGTTGAGGATGCCGGAAAAGTGACGTTGGAGTCGTCCCCCCATCAGCTCGTCAACATAAAGACGCTGGCAATTAAGAAAGCTGGTTACTGGAGTCTTTGTCTCACGCGCAGCCTGGAGCAGGTTATTAATGAACAGTGGACTGGCGTTTAGTTGCTGTACGATCAAATCCCGTGTCGGCTGATTAGTTTCAACTTCATCGCGCCGGGCGACAAGCTCAACCAACCGTTGCGCGTCCGTATCGTCAAGCTTTTCGAGATGCAACGTCTCGCCCACGCCGCGCCCACCATCCGCTGCTTGCATCAGATCAATCAACCGTCGCCGCAGACCGGCCAACGTGAATGGGACATGGGAGCGCGCCAGCGCCCCGGCAATTTCCCGCCCCAAAATCGTCTCTTCTTTGGATAGGCACGCGAGCTGAACACAATCAACCAAGGGAAAAATATTGCGACCTGCCGCGATAAAACGACGCGGAGTATTGAGACTGAAGCGTATCAGATCCTGCTCGTCTCCTCCGGCCCGCTCCCGATCGAAACTTTCTATTAGTTCGCTAATTAGCTCGTAGTCTCCAGGCAGCACTAACTCCGATAGATCGTGAAGCGTCAGTGACGCATCGCAAAGTGCGGGATCGACCCGGCGATAGGCGATGTATTGCTGCAGACAACTTTGGAAAAGACGACGGGCAGAGTCCGTAACGGCCTCGCCCCGTTTGAACGCGAAATAAAGTGGAATGGATTCACCACGGCGACTGAACAACAGATCGTAAGCTTGCCGCAGCAACTCGCTTGCGCCCACGTCAGGCGCCGCGAGCAGGACCAGGCCACGCCGCTCAACGATTCGTGATGCCCGACGCGTGATCTGCTGTAGCTCGGCGTCGCGTCCTACAAAATCGTCTCGCCCTACAGTTGCAAGTATGCGCTGGTGGGTCATTTATTACTGTGACGAATTAGCCGCGTGCTCGCCGCTTCGCATGGTCGCCGTTTGATATGCATAAGCACGGTTTTTTCCATGACGCTTCGCATGATACAGCGCGCGATCGGCAGCCCGCACAATCGCTTCGGCTGAATCGAGTTGCGCCGAGAATGATGAAAGTCCGATGCTCACTGTTGCAGTGCCCAGCGGCTGCGAGCTGCCATGCGGAAAGTTTGTCTCGATGATCTTGCGTCGAATACGATCCGCAATCACGCCGGCCTCCTGCAAGGTCGTCTGCGGCAGCAGGATCGAGAACTCTTCACCGCCGTAACGCGAGGCAACGTCGACCTTGCGTAGGGCCGCTCGCAGACATTGCGCGGTAATTTCCAGGGCGCGATCGCCTGCCTGGTGGCCATTCCGGTCGTTGTAAAACTTAAAGTCGTCGATGTCGATCATCATGAAACTCAAAGGGTAATCGTAGCGCTTTGATCGGCTCAATTCTTCCGTCAGACGCGCTTCAAGATAGCGACGATTGAGCAAGCCCGTTAAGGGATCGGTGATCGACATCAACTGGAACTGGTTGGCTCGTTGTTGCCATTCTGCGCGTTCTAGCGCCAGAGCGATTTGTGGCGCCAGCAACTCGATAATGCTCAAGTCGCTTGCGTCATAGGCGCCGCCGCCAATTTTGTCTGCGAGATTGAGCACGCCAAATCTCCGCTGGCCGATCGCGATGGGATAGCTAATGAACGATTTAGTTTTGTATCGTCGCTCAGGCATCGCGGTCTTGCCAAGCTGATCGATGCTGGCAACCAGCGCTCGTCCTTCTTTCATAACTGAGCCGGCAATTCCGTCGCCCAAGTTAACCGGGTTGACTTCGCTCACTGGCGTTGGAATTCCACGCGCGGCTCTCATTGTCAATTGGTTCGCTGCCTCATCAAAAAGCAGCAGTGAGCCGCGTTCGGCCTTAAGCAGATCCGCCGACTCTGCGACGATCGATTGATAAGTTTGCGCCGGGTCGCTCGCGTCAATATGTTCGGCAAACGTGCGAATTGAATCAGCCAGCGGCACGCGCCGGTTCTCGGACTTCGCATCGGAAGTTTTGATCTGATCGCCTGACGCGAGTTCACTTTCCTCTTTCAGCGGTGCGCTGGCTATCTCAGCCCTTACGGTTTCAAGCCCGGGAGCCTCGTGCGGTTCTGCCTGCTTGAATTCGCGCGCCGCTCTGGTGACGCGCAAGGCCGCATGATCCAGGTCGGCTTCGTCCGCGAAGATAATGTTGCGGAAGACCTCGTCAGAGGCCAACTCCCGGAGATCACCGGTACGAAATCGGTCGACGAGTTCCTGGTAGTCGGAACCGTTCACAAAGGCCCGGCCACCGATCACGGCCAGCCCTCGCTGGTCTGCGATCTCTACCGGCATTGCGAAGCACTGCAAGCCGGCGTGACAACGATAGTGAACAATTGCGTTCGCGCCGGTCGCGCGGCTATGCGCCGCCCCGCAGTACGGATCGCAGAGTCCAACGTAATCCGGCGACGATTGCAACGCGTTGCAGATCGAATTGTTACTGGCGACCACCAATGCCGGCGGCTGGTATCCGTCAACCAACAGCAGTGCCAGACCTGACGATTGCGCGATTGACTCTTGCACGCCGGCCCAGCCTTTCGGGGCTCGGTCGGGTACTTCTTGTTTGATGACCGATCGCTTGGCGGTCTTATTCTTCATCGCCTCTCGCTAACTGCTTTGCTCTCGGTCGTGTCATCAACATCGGGTCGAGTATAGGTTTACGCCGCGCGAACAAGTAAGCGCAGATCACGGACCTTATCAAACGAAGGCCGATGGAACGCCTCAAATGCTTCAACTCTTGTTTAGCGTAAATGACTAATAACCGCCGGATTTCACGCGATTGACGCGACAGAGAATGCGCGCAAGCCCGGAGCGTCGCCGGGCGCGACGCGCTCGATGTCAGGCTGCTCGGGACTGATGCGAATGCAGGCGGCGAAGTGATTCGGTTTGATTTGGACGAGCGCCGGTTCGACATCGCTGCAACTCTCGATGGCGTAAGGGCAGCGAGTATGAAATCGGCAGCCGCGCGGCGGATTTATCGGCGAGGGTACATCGCCTTCCAGTACGATGCGACGACGCCTTGCTTCGACTTTCGGATCGGGAACCGGAACGGCAGAAATCAGCGCCTTCGTGTACGGCATTAGCGGCTGGGCGTAGATGCTCTTGGCTTCAGCCAGCTCGACAATCTTACCCAGATACATCACCGCGACCCGATCCGACACGTGCTGAACGGCGCGCAGATCATGCGAGATGAAAAGATAAGTAAGGTTCTTCTCGCGTCGCAGCCGATCGAGCAGGTTCATGATCTGCGCCTGGATGGAAACGTCGAGCGCCGAGATCGGTTCGTCTGCGACGATGAAGTCGGGATCGACCGCCAGCGCCCGCGCGATGCCGATGCGTTGGCGCTGCCCACCGGAGAATTCATGCGGATAGCGTTTGAGGAAACGCGCGCTTAACCCAACCATTTCCAGCAACTCTTGCACGCGCTTTTTCTTCGCCTCGCCACCTGCAAGACGAAACGTCTCAATCGGCTCGCCCACGATTTGGCCTACGGTCATTCGTGGATTCAACGAAGCGTAAGGGTCCTGAAAGATGATCTGCAGATGACGACGGTGTTCGCGCATGGCCCTGTTCGAAAGGCTCGCCAGGTCGTGACCGCGAAACAACACCTGTCCCGATGTCGGCTCAATCAAGCGCAGAATCGCCCGCCCCAAAGTTGACTTGCCACAACCTGATTCACCTACCAAACCTAGCGTTTCGCCGGCCCGTATATCGAGCGAGGCACCGTCCACGGCTTTGACGATCGATTGAGAACCACCAAACCACGCGGACCGGGCCAAGGGAAAATGCACCTTGAGGTCGCGAATCGAAATCAGATTGTTGGCTTCGTTCTCCATTACGCGGCTCTTTGCGATTCAGCATACACTTCATCGGCAAAGTGGCAGAGCGAATAGTGCTCACTCGTCAATTGCACAAACGGGGGAAACTCGCGCCGGCAAATCTCCTGAACGCGTTCACATCGCGGCGCGAAGGGACAACCACTCGGCAAGCGCGCAAGATCAGGCGGCTGTCCTGGAATCTGATACAGCTTGCCCTGTTCGGCGGCCGGATCGGGCACTGAGCGCAGCAGCCCGCGCGTGTATGGGTTCCCTGGCTGTTCGAAGAGTTCACTGGTTGGCGCTTGCTCGAATACCTTACCGGCATACATCACGATGATGTGATCCGTCATGCCGGCGACCACTCCCAGGTCATGCGTTACCAGAATGACGCTGGCGCCAGTTTCGCCTTTCAGCCTCTTTATCAATTCCAGAATCTGCGCTTGAATCGTGACGTCGAGCGCGGTCGTCGGCTCGTCAGCAATCAAGAGTTCAGGCTGGCATGACAAGGCCATCGCGATCATTACTCGCTGCCGCATGCCGCCAGAGAACTCGTGTGGATAGCTTTCAAGGCGGGCTTCAGCGTCGGGGATACCCACCACCTCGAGCATTCTGATTGCGTGTTCGCGCGCCTGCTGTTTGCTATGCCCAAGATGCAATTGCGTGACTTCCATCAACTGCCGGGAGATGCGCATGAAAGGATTGAGCGAGGTCATCGGATCCTGAAAGATCATCGCGATCTGCTGGCCGCGAATGGCGCGCACTTCGCGCGGCGAGAGCTTTAGGATGTCGCGCCCGCGAAACGCGATTGAACCTGAAACGATCTTTCCCGGTGGTTCAGGAATTAGGCGCATCAGCGAAAGGTTCGCAACCGATTTGCCTGATCCAGATTCCCCGACGATGCCGAGCGTTTCTCCCTGCCTGACCTCGAAACTGACCCCGTCAACCGCTTTGACTACGCCGTCTTCGGTTTCGAAATACGTGCGGAGATCTTTAACTTCGAGCAGATTCCCGTTGGCGCTGGTTCTCATCGGTCTTGGTCTTTGGTCTTTGATCTTTGATCTTTGATCTTCGGCCCTCAGCAATGATAAACCAAAGACCTAAGACCCCAAGACCAAAGACCTATCCTTTTCTCATCTGCGGATCGAGCGCATCGCGCAATCCATCGCCCACAAAGTTTAAAGAAAAGAGCATGATTGCCATCGTTACTCCCGGAAAGATCAGCTGCCATGGAAAGACGGCAATGTTCTGAATTCCATCCGTCGCCAGCGTGCCCCACGAAGACATCGGCGGTTGGACGCCAAAGCCAAGAAAGGACAGGAACGCTTCGGTCAACATCACCGACGGGATCGTCAATGTCGCGTAGACGATCACCGGCCCCAGTGTGTTCGGCACGATGTGACGAAAGATAATTCGCAACGTCGACACACCTGTGGCGCGCGCCGCCAGCACAAACTCCTGGTTTTTGAGAGACAGCACTTGACCGCGCACAATGCGAGCCATCGTTAACCACGAAACCGATCCTAAGGCGACGAAGAGCAGCACCAGTTGGCCCAGCGGTGTGTTGCGACGGAAGACTGCGAGCAGAACAATCACCAGGATGATGTACGGCAGCGAATAGAGCACATCGACGATGCGCATCATCAGGTTGTCGAATCGGCCGCCGAGATACCCTGACACCGCGCCGTAGCCTACGCCGATAATCAACGAAACGACCGTCGCGATCACCCCGACCAGCAACGAAATCTGTCCGCCTTGCAGCACCCGCGCAAACAGATCGCGCCCCTGGATGTCGGTTCCCATCGGATGCTTCCAAGAGAAGGCTCCGTCTGGCGCTCTGAAGGGAGGAAAGGACTTAATCAGAGCGGCATCAGGAGGAATGTAGTCGGGAGCGTAGCCCGTCGTCTTTTTGATGATGCTCGGACCGATTATCGAAAGCGCCGCGACGACAAAGACGACAATCATGCCGAACACCGCCAGGCGGTTCTTCAGCAGTCTGCGCCAAGCATCTTTCCACAAAGATGTCCCCGCGACAAATTCGCCGGCTTCTGCCGAGCGCACGTCCGCCTCAGCAATCGCGAATTCTGGCGCGGTGTGAATGATGTCGCCCTCGCGCGAGCGAATCGGTGATTCAGGCGGTGTGCCAAGCGGAGTCAAAGCCGGCTTGACGGGCTCGATCTCGTGCTGGGGTGTCGACCGTTCGTCGTCCATCTTTTCAGAAAATGTAGAGCAAGCTGTTAGCTTGCGGCTGCTTTTTCGTCCTTTTCGCGCGTAAACGCAATCTAACAGATTGCGCTACATGAATGACTCTTCAGTAACGAATGCGCGGATCGAGAAATCCGTAAGTGATATCGACCAGCAAATTCATCAGCAACAGAGTCATTGCGATAAAAGCGACGATACCGATAATCAATGGCTCATCTCGATTCAACGCAGCTTGAATAAAATAATTCCCGAGCCCCGGAAGGGCGAAAATACGTTCTACCACGACGGTGCCGGTTAACAGGAAAGCCAGTGCGGGCCCGGTAAAAGAAACGACCGGCATGATTCCGCCGCGCAGCGCGTGCCGAATCACCACTTGGCTCTCGCGCAAACCTTTGGCCCGGGCCGTGCGAATGTAGTCCGAGCGCAACACTTCCAGCATACCGGCGCGCGTCAACCTGGCAATATAAGCGATGTAGATTGCCGACAGTGTCAGCACCGGCAGAATGATGTTTCTGCTGGCGAAGCCTTGCCAGCGCGAAGGCGGCAACCAATAGAGCGAAAGCGAAAACAACAGCACCAGCATAGGCCCCAGCACAAAGTTGGGGATCGAAATACCGAGCATTGCCAAAGCCATCGAGGCATAGTCCCAAATCGAATTCTGCCGCAGCGCTGCGACCGAACCGATAACGATTCCCAGGACCAACGCGAGCAGATAAGCAGTGATTCCGACCGACGCCGAGACGGGCAGCGAACTCATAATAATCTTGTTCACCGACTGCCCTTCGTACTTCAGCGAGATCCCGAAGTCGAGCCGTACTACGTGGCCCAGCATCCGGCCGTACTGGACGTACCAGGGCTTGTCTAGTCCGTACTTGGCGCGAATGTTGGCCTCGATCTCTTTCGGAATATTCTTTTCGCCGCTGTAGAAGTTTCCCGGGGCCAGGCGGATCAATCCCCACGTGAGCGTGATGACGACGAGTATCATCGGAACAGTGATAAGCAGGCGGCGGATGATGAAGCGGAGCATGCTTTGCCGTAAAGACGACTATTTCGATCGGGAAGAATCTACAATTACCGCATATTAATTATCGGCTGATCGGGATGTGCTGGATTTGGAATCACTCGCTGGGGAATGCAATCAACCACCAGATCGAGAGATTCCAACACTGTCTGGCCAATCAACACTTCCGATCCCACAACCAATGTATCTTCGGTGGTGCGTCGCCCGTCAATCTCGATCCCGACGGCCTCCGTCACATCCAAATCCTCCACGGAGTCGTTCGCAAACCGCGTTCGTCTTTTGCCGACTAGTTCAAGGCCAAGTTCTTTCATGACATGGACAGGTATTGCGGAACGAACTGCGCCGGTGTCAACCACTGCCTCGGTTTCGTATATGCGCACATGATCGGGAGATAATACGCCCCGGCGCACCAGGGTTTCGTCACCGGCATTAATGAGCTTAACTCTTACCCTGACTTCGCCCATGAGCGGCTTCCGGTTCGTTCCCAACAACTCTGATAGGACTGCATTCATGTCACTCGCATTTTCGCATAGATGAGTCTATTCAGCCATGCTCTGCACAACGTATTCCCACTTCGATTGATCGCGCTCGATATAAACGAACTTCCACGGATACATCGACATGGCATTCGGATACATTCCCTTCACGTAAGGCTTCTTCACAAAATTTACCGCGGCGGTCTCGATCGGGATGATCGGCTGCGCGGCCAACAGATAGCCTTCGGCCTTCGCGAGCAGGTCGTATCGTTGCTGCTGGTCCAGCGTGCGATTAGCTTCGTCGAGCATCGAGTCATATTTCGGATCAATCCAACCGGTGCCGTTCGTTCCGGCGCTGGTGAGCAGACCAAGAAACGTGTAGGGAT
>QHXG01000046.1 GCA_003222845.1 Acidobacteriota bacterium
CCTTCGTTAGATTATTTGCGGCGCCAACCCATAGCTTTCGCGTGCTCGAAGACGAATGCGAAATCGACTTGGCGCTGGACGATCCGACGGACGAACGCGTTGACCAGGCATTCGATTTAGCTAACCAGATCATTTGGGAATGTCGTCCGATCCAAATTCGGCAGGTCACAACGCAAGAAGCCGCGAGTCTGCCGCTGCGCAAAGAGCCGGCGCGTGCAGGTGAGCTGCGATTGATCGAAATCGATGAATTTGATTTGACCCCATGCGGCGGCACGCATGCAAAATCAACCGGCGAAGTCGGCGTGATCGCGGTCCGAAGTTGGGAGCGCGCGAAAGGCTTGACGCGAATTCAATTCATGGCCGGCATTCGCGTGCTGAGTGACTATCGCAGAGCAAACAGAACGGCGCGTGCGGTGGCCGAGTTGCTCAGCGCTGGCCGTGAAGACTCGCCGGCCCTGCTCAAAAAGTTGATTGAAGAGAACAAGAAGCTCACGCGTCGTGTCCGTGACCTTGATGAAGTTGCTTGCCGCGTCGAAGCAGAACAGATTCTCAGGGAATCTCGTCTAGAGACGGGTTACCGCCCGCCGGATCCAACGATCATCGCCAAAATTTTCGACGATCGCGACGCGGATTCTCTCAAGCTTCTCGCCCTCGCCCTAATGACCCATCTGAACGTTGTCGCGTTGTTGGGTTCCCGCGATGGCGAAACTGCCCGATTGGTGTTTGCGCGGTCACCGGATGGTCCTGGTGACATGAATGCGTTGATGAAAGAAGCATGCGTCATGCTGGATGGACGCGGCGGCGGAAAAATTGATCTTGCTCAGGGCGGCGGGCGTAAGATTGAAAAACTCAAGGAAGCAATTGATAGTGCCTATCGAGAGTTCTCTGGTATCATCGCCCCATAGCACTCTAATTCTAGGTGACGTAAAAGGAGCACTCTATGCCTGTCTACATGGTTGAACGAGATCTTCCGGGGATCGAAATGGAACAACTGGCCGCCGCTCAAAAGGCAGCAATCGAGACCAGCAATCAGTTCACGGCCGACGGCAAACCAGTCCGCTACATTCGCACGACTTTCGTACCCGGCGAAGCACACTGCATGTGTCTGTTTGAAGCTGGCAATCCGGAGTTAGTAAAAGAAGTGAACGAAAAAGCGCAGATACCCTTCACCCGAGTCGTCGAAGCGCTCGACCTAACTCCACAATGACGCAGTCGATTAATGCCGATTAATGGCTGGGCGTCTATGATGGAAAGAATAAATTGACCACAGAAAAGCAAATTCGCGCCGCTCCCGGAAGACGTGCCTGAGTACGAACACTGCGAATAGGGAAACTGTAGTAAAGAATCAAGGAGTTTGATTGCAACTCGTAAGCGCGACGCGTGTTGGTGCTGGCGTCGCTGCTCGCCGGCGAGAAGCGCTCACCAGTTCCTAAACGAACGCTTCAGACTTTGACGACACCCAGCGAGCACGAGGTTTCGGAGTCGGCAGAGACTCGCTTTAGGTTAGCTTAGTAGCGACAGCGCGCTTTTGTCGCTAACTTAAAACTGTAGTATCTTGTTCCGCGTGGGGCAGTAGCTCAGTTTGGCAGAGCGCCGCGTTCGCAATGCGGAGGTCAGGGGTTCGATCCCCCTCTGCTCCACCAATAGAATCAATGACTTGCATCGACCAGCCTCAGGCTGGTCGTCGTTTCTTGACCGATTCTTGACTTGAACTCGCCCGCGAGGCTTTCCACCGCCGCTCTTCTGGCTCGATCCGTTGCATGCGTATAACGCGAAGTCATGCGGATATCGCTGTGTCCGAGTATCGCTGCAATGCGTAACCGGCAAGTACAAAGCTCTTTTTTCTCTTCTGACGCCGTTGTGAAGCGACTGCTGGAGAAGTGCAAAGTCGAAAAACCGATCGAAGCCGGCTCGCGTATCAAATCGGTCAACGAGGACATTATTTGACAGCATCGTTCAGCGACCTTAGAATTCCACGGTTAGTGAAATTCAGTGCAAATTTATCTACACTAGGAGTGACCATGAAACTTGCGCGTGACATAATGAGTTTGTCGACTTTCAAACGCGATAGCAACAAAGTGATGCGCCAGATGAAAAAAACAAAAGCGCCGGTGGTGCTGACTGTCAACGGCAAGGCGGCGGTAGTAGTTCAGGATGCTGAAAGCTACCAGCGTCTGCTTGAGCTTAAGGAGCGGACGGAAGTTGTTGAAACACTGCGTCATCGTTTGGCATCGCTCGGCCGCAAAAAGGGACGACCGGTAGAGGATTTTTTCACCGAGTTCTTCGTCAAGCATAACATTCCCGCCGGAGACTGATGAAGAAATACAAGGTTATTCTCCATCCGGACGCGGAGACGGACATCAACTCATCTTTTGAATGGGGTTCTCGCGCCTGGGGAAGAGAAAATGCGAAAGCTTGGGTCCGGCAGATACGCCAAACCATCAAAAATCGGCTTACATCGATGCCGCTTGGTTGTCCGCTTGCCCCAGAGAACGAAGAGTTGGATATTCCTGTCAGACAGCTGATCGTTGGGCGCTATCGAATTCTCTTTATTGTCGAAAAAGGGACCGTCACGATTCTTCATCTTAGAGGCCCCTATGTCCCTCAGCTTTATTCAAGTGAAGAGGCCGAAGACTAGTTTCTTATAACCCAATTAGGTTTCGGAAGGCTAAGCAGATGAAACCGGGAACCGATCTCTTTCGCGAATTGGAGTTGGCCCGAGCCGAGTGTGCCGTGCTGCGCGAAGAGAACGCACGGCTGAAGAAACAGCTCTTGAATCAGGAGCAAATGCACGCCGCGATCGATGCACACGAAGAATCGTTAGAGGTCGGCACTCCTACCCGGAATCCATTTGGGTTAATCCAAAACGATTCCGTCACACTCACAAAGCCAGCAGTCACAAACGCATCAGACCCAAGCGCGAAAATTGCGCTGTTTCGTAGTCTCTTTCGCGGTCGCGAGGACGCCTACGCAATTCGTTGGGTCGGACGAAACGGAAAGTCAGGTTATTCGCCCGCAGCACCGCGTGCAGAGAAGAGCAGTTTCAAGACCTCGGATTACAAGAATCGCAAATGCTTTCCATTGACAGATGCCGTGGTCCGAGACCACTTACTGGGAAAACACACTGTTGGTATCTATCCTCTCCTTTTGGATGAGACTTGTTGGTTCCTCGCGGTTGATTTCGATAAAAAGGCGTGGCAGGCAGACGCCTCGGCTTTCATTAAGACCTGTCGCGAATTCGGACTACCCGCCTCGCTCGAACGATCGCGTTCCGGCAACGGCGGCCATGTTTGGTTATTTTTTGACAGTCGGATTCCGGCATGTAGTGCTCGCAGACTTGGTTGCTACCTCCTGACGAAAACGATGGACAGACGGCCTTCGATTGGCCTCGACTCTTACGACAGGTTGTTTCCAAATCAGGACACGATGCCAAAGGGAGGCTTTGGAAACTTGATCGCGCTACCGCTGCAACGCAACCCGAGAGCACAAGGCGACAGCGTTTTTGTCGATGAAAACCTTCAGCCCTTTGCGGATCAGTGGAGATTTCTGTCTGCTGTGAGACGCCTTCGAGCGGACGAAGTGGAATCCATTCTAAGCAAAGTCCCGCCCAAGAACGTCATAGGAATCCGAACTAGCACGATCGATCCCGACTCAGTCGACGAACCATGGGCGCAACCCGACGCCGACGTAAAAGAGGATGTTTTGATCGCTGGTCCGCTCCCCGAGAACGTGTCAATCGTCCGAGGCAATCTTATCTACATCGAAAAGCGAGATTTGCCCGCGGTTCTGCTGAACCGTCTCGTTCGCCTGGCGGCATTTCAAAACCCGGAATTTTATCGCGCTCAGGCTATGAGACTTTCCACTTTCGGAAAACCTAGAGTGATTGGCTGCGCCGAAGAGTTTCCGAACCACATCGCCCTTCCTCGCGGTTTATTTGATGAGCTCCTGGACCTGTTCAAACTTCATAGAATAAAAGTTGAGATTGATGACCAACGCTTCGTCGGTAATGAGATCAACGTCAAGTTTCGGGGCCGCTTGACTTCGCCGCAGATGAAAGCGGCGTTGACTTTGCGAGGTCACGATGACGGCGTGCTCTGCGCACCGACAGCATTTGGCAAAACCGTAATCGCCGCCTGGATACTGGCGCAACGAAGGACCAATACGCTGATTTTGGTCCATCGCCGACACTTGCTGGATCAGTGGAAAGAACGCCTCGAATCTTTCCTTGAACTCTCGAACTTTCAGATTGGGCAAATCGGCGGTGGGCGGAAATCTACCGGCCACGCTGTCGACATTGCAGTGATGCAAAGCCTAATCCGAAAGGGCGAGGTCAAGAGCTTGGTGGGCGAATACGGTCAGGTCATCGTTGACGAATGTCATCACGTCTCGGCATTCACATTTGAGCGCATCCTCAAACAAGCGAAAGCAAAATACGTTCTGGGGCTGACGGCTACACCAGTTAGGAAGGATGGTCACCACCCCATTGTCCTGATGCAGTGCGGCCCTATTCAATACAATCTGAGCGCAAAGACGCAGAGCACGACGCAAACTTTTGCGCACGAAGTCATTCCTCGTTTTACCGACTTCGGGGTTCCGCCTGAATGGAGTGAAATAACCATCCAGGATCTTTACACCGCACTCGGTCTAGATGATGAAAGAACCGGCCAAATTGTCAACGACGTGATCGCTGCGGTTGGAGAACGCCGATCCCCGCTTGTCTTGACTGAGCGAAAGGATCACTTGCACCTAATCGCCACTAAACTTGAAGCACATGTTGAGAATCTCTTCGTGTTAAGCGGGGGCGCCGGAAAGAAATCGCGCGACAAATTGCTCCAGCAGCTCGGCGCCGTGCCAGATGAAGCGCCAAGGGTAATCCTCGCAACCGGTAGGTACATAGGTGAAGGCTTTGATGACTCCCGGCTCGATACGCTGTTCCTTGCTATGCCTATCTCCTGGCGCGGAACGCTTCAGCAGTACGTCGGCCGATTGCACCGGCTGCATGAGAGCAAGAAGGTTGTTCGCGTTTATGATTATGTTGACTATCTCGTGCCCGTGCTAGGGCGCATGTTCGACCGGCGGGTGCGGAGCTACAAGGCGATTGGTTATATTGTCGAAGGGGGCGAAGTACCCAGGCGGGCTTCTGAACTGAAATTCGCGGAGATCGAGCGTGTAGCGATTCAAGCGGTGAGAGATTATGAAAGCTCTTGCGGCCGGCAATGCGAAAGCGTCGAGAACCAAACACGCGGTTTCGACCTGATTTCGCGCAAATCAGCCGCTTCTTATTCCGGGCCGAACGGTACGCGCAACGCGAGACAAGGTGAAGACCGCCGATTCATTGAAGTAAAAGGTCGGGCCTACCGAGGGCCGATTTCGTTAAGCGCCAACGAGTACAGTGCCGCGAAACGTCTCGGCAGAAACTACTGGCTCTACGTAGTATTCAACTGCTCATCGACGCCGGAGGTGCTTGCCATCAATGACCCGGCGCGCCTGAACTGGAAGCCATTGTCGAAGATCGAGCAATATCAAGTAGCTGCCAGCGACATCGTTAGAGCGAAACCTTAATCGAGATTGCCTTTGAGGACGGAGAATCGCATTTCATATAGATGACTGGCCGTGTCCAACAAGCGTACACTCGATTATACTTCGCTCGCGGGACTGTATCGGTTTTTCGCGACGTTGCCTTCCGCCCCTACCAATTCCAGCCGGTTCTGGCGGTTTACTCTGATTTATTCAGACTCTTCCGATGCCCTTAGCTTCGACACAAAGCTATGAAAGCCCGCGGCTGAGGAAGCCCCCCGCTCGCTTACCACGTATTCACGATAGGCACTGCCCCGTTCCAGCGCAATCGGGATTGAATCTTCTTGCAGCAGCTTACCCTTTTTCAGAATCTCAACCCGGACGGCCACGGATTCAGAAGCAGTCTGCTCTCCATCGGAGGCTTCTCTCGCCCGCTGGGCGAACAACTCTGCGATGTGTTCAGGTGTAATCTCGGCTTCATTAACTGTGATCTTCCTGTGGTCGAGCGGCATGCTGAAATAGCCGTCCTCGTCGGTCGTGGCCGAAATGTCCTTGGTGTTCCCTTCTCGGCCTCTGGTTAATTTCACGGTGAGACTTTCGAGTGGATTCAACTCGGAATCTGAGACGAAGCCATGAAAGATATTGTTGCGGCTCGCCAGTGCCGCCAGCAAGCGCTGAGCGCGCACGGCGCCGCGACGGGCCGTCGTTCGCAGGACCTCCGCCTGTTCAATGGAAGCTTCCAGGGTAGCCAATCGCGAGTCATCTTCCGGAGCCGACTTCTTCAGTCGTTTGAGCTCGCGCTGTTGGGAAGCGGCAAAGGCGTCCGGAAGCAGACTTAGCATCCTGGCCAAATCCAGCGCGGAAGCGAAAGCTGATGACTTAGCTACTTCGAGAGGCGCGTCGATAAACTGGCGACGTACATTTTCCGCTGAAGTTGTATCGGCAAAGAACTCCGGAAATCCGAACTTGCTTGACTTGGTGGCCATGATAATCGCTCCTTTTGATTCGTCCATTCCTGCGGTCAGTCATTTCCGCATTCGCCGGGGCAGAACACGGTAACGAAAGATAGATTGTCCCTGAAAACCAGCATACCCGGAAACACCGACTGGGCCTTGAGGCAATGCGTGGCCTGATTGTCGGTGGTGGTGTTCATGCCGCCAATTGACCAGGCAGAGGCCGCCGCATGCATCCAGGTTTCCGAGAAACGGTTGTCGGCCTCGCGCACGCTGCCGCCAACCAAAAGCGCATTGACCCAAAAGAACACCGCGGTAGAAGTGACCTCGCATTGGTTGTCGGTCATCGCCAGATCGTCAAGCGAAAAGATCAACATTGACGTGAGGCAGATTCCAAACGGCTGTTCGACAACGTCCAGGGTGACCTGGTTCTCAGTGAACAAAACCTTTCCGGTCGCCCACCTGCTGACGATTGGAGGCCAGAACGATGGTGGCTGTTCCGGGTTGATCAGGCCCAGCAATTTCGCCAGCGTGCAAAACCGTTTTGAGCTCGCGACGTCGCTGCCGCTGGACAGCACGTACAAGATCGCGAGAATCAGACCAAGGGTCCACTCGTTGCTGATTCCAAAGTCTCCGATCAGCACTGTCGAAGCGATCAAGTCCAACCCAGTGCCGGTGTAGCCCTGACTAACCAGGCGATTACGAGCCACGACCACCGGGCCCAGCGCGAGGAAAGTAACTGCCCGACCCAAAGGCGCGACGATCATGTTGTCGCGCAAGGCACAGGTCGTAACGCCATTCCGCTCTGACTTGCTTCCAACTAACGACTTGCTTGTCCAACCTGATGCCTCCTCGATGATGGGAATCACCAGCCAAACATGAACGCCTCCGCGAATGCCCTTTTGCGCCTGCTCAACCGGCTCCTGCGTCCTTGGTCCATTCTCGAGAATGCGATTGTCATCAAGTTGCAGACCTTGCACGGCGATCGCAAAGACTCCGCAGATGGGTTGGATGTGAGTGTTGCCGTTGGACACGATCTCGTTGCGCAGGATGCGGAGGTCCGTGACCTTCGCCAGCGAAATGCCCCCATAAGCAACGAAAAACTGCATCGCATTGCTCACTTGAGCAAGGTCCCGCCGCATGCAACGGGTGATCAGGTTGTCTGCAATGTACAACCCATGTACCCCGATCATTTCGCGTCGCTCGGCCGCAAGATCAAAAAACCGAACGACTCCAATTCCGTTGATACCCATGTCGCTGATGCGATTGCCCGTAATCCTGATGTCATAAAGGTCTCCAGCGGATTCAAAATGCACATTGGGGTTACCGGGATCGTCGCCGCCGGTCAGGTCAGGCGGCCGGCATGGATCGCAGGGATCTTCTGAACTGGGTTTGTCGGGTGTATCGTTCGGATCCTCTGAGCCCACGAGATGCAGACTGCCCAGAGTGATGCCGTTCCAGATGCCACCGCGAATCACATTGTCCACGATGGCTACTCGATCCGAGCCACCGGCTAATTGAATGCCGCCGCGAGTCGCGAAGCCCCGGGTGATCGGATCCGCAGGCGTATGAACTCCCGCCGGCGCGCCGGCGGTCCCCACCTTGGGCGGCACCGTTGGCTTGGGCGGTCCACCTTCGCGTGGCAGCACCTCGATGATATTCGAGTCGATCAGAACATCATCGCCGCGCGAGAAGATCGCTTGCCAAATCGTTGGCCCATCTCGCATTTGAATCAGGCAACGCCGCACCGTGACATGACGCGAGTTGTCGATCTGTACGGCGCTGCGCGGCCCGGATTCAATCGCCATGTCTGCGAGAGTTATTTCCGTCGAGTTAGAAATCATGAACGCTGGTTGGGGAGCGTCATTGGGATCGACGATGGCCTGAACCCGAGTTCTCGGTCCGCAACCGTGAACCGTGATCGCAACTCGCGAATCGATCACCACGCTTTCATTGTAGATTCCCGCCAGGACGCACACCTGGCCGCCACTAGCTGGAAGCGCGTTGATTGCATCCTGAATCTTGAGGAAGTTTCCGAAACTATGCGTACCATCGCCGACGGTGTATGAGCAGCATCCCTTGATCTTCGTCAAAGGTAAGAACGTTGGCCGACAGTCATCAACGACCTTGATCTCGCCGCCGACGGACCACTGAATGATGCCCAATGGCGCAATCCAGCGACGCACACCATGAGGTGGGCGGCCGCTACTCAACTCCCACGGCACAACCGCGTTCGGAGTCTCGGGACGAACGGCGATGATCCAGAAGTCGTTTTTTCTCAGGTTCGTTCCCGTGAACGTTACCTGGAGACCAGTCTTCGCCAGAGAGACTGGGGTACCGGCAACAAAGTTGATTGCGGCTGCTGACTGCGTGTCGGCGCCGCGATTCCAAACGCGCATGTAGAAGTAGCCATCGTCCGGCGGGTCTTCGTTGTTGATGGCCGCGGCGTCGCTCCGCGCGCTCCAGCGCTGACCAAACGGCATCGGCGGCGCACCAGTATCGTTACCGGGAGCCGCGGTGATATGTAAATCCTGAGTGTCGGGGTTGTAGCCACCGTCCACCTTTGCCATGAAGCCCGATAACTCCGCGTTCTTTTGACCATTTGAGAGCAGCGCCGACCACGGCAATAATTCAACCACCTGGCCCTCGAGTGGATAGTGCGCCTGATCCTTCGGGACGGTGAGCAGGTGGATTTTGCGAAGCACGCCGTTGTTGTCCGCAACGAGTTTCACGCGATACAGCGGCGCCCCATTATCGAACCCCCAGGTAAACTGATTGTTGCCGACGATCTGTACGCGGATCGCCTGATTCTCTGCCCCCAGGTAACCTCCGTTGACAGGTGGAGTACAGAGATCGTCAGTTCCCGCGGTTCCATCCGGCTCAACCGTGAGGCTTGCATCAGGAACAAGTTCGAAGTCGTTGTTGAGAGTTCCGTCACCATTCAAAGACGTCAACAACTGGGTCCAGGCATCGGCGCAATCAACGTCACCAACGTTCGACAACACTCGAGCTCGTCGCATCGTGCGTATACGCGCGGACGTATCGGCGCCTCCCAACGCAGCTTCGAACAATTCCTTGTCTTCAACCGCCGAGACGGCCTGTTGCCAAACATCCAACCAGACAAAATCAAACTGGGCGCCGGCCGGAGCCGTCAATGTTTCGCCCGGCCGCGAGCCTTGCTGCAACCAATCCTTCTGGAGGTTGAAGCGTTCATCAGCTTCGAGCTCGAGTCTTAAGCCACCGGTGTAATATGTGCCGGCGGTCAGCGACAGTTGTCCCCCGGCAACTTTTAGTTTGAATCCGTCGTCAGGACTTCCGGCCGGCCCAATGACGTCAGCGCGCACGCGACGCGAATCTTCCGCATCGAGGCGCTCGGCTTCGTTGAAGTCGTCATCGGTGAGCACGCGCCCTTGTTGCATCTGGACGCGGTCGTAATGTTTCCGGAGATCGGTTGCGTCTCGTGAGATATCGATGTTAGGCATAAGTCCCTCGATTCAGGTTTCAAAAACGTAAACAGGCAACAGGCCAAACGGTGCAAATTCATCGACTTTTGCGCGTAAACTGTCGAGCTTGATGGGATTCAGCAAACCGCTGAAAGCTCCGATTTCGGATCCGTTCTCGGCGCCTCGGCGAAGAAACAACGGTGCACTCTCCGAGAGTTGCGCGAAGCCGGGTTGGCCAAAAACACGCGAGGTAAAAGTGCCGTCAAAGTCGGGAACGAAATATGATTCGTACGGGTGTGGCACTCGACTATGAGGCGATGCCAGGTTGAGTGGATCCTGTCGCTCAACCACCGCACTGAAGCGAAAGCATCCTTCCTGTGTGTTCGTTACGTTGGTGAATCCGGTGATCAGTGTCTCGGACGCGTCGAGCCATTCCACTTCGACTTCGCCAAAGACGGTTACGCTGCGCAGCGTTACCCGGCCGGCCGGAACTGAAATGGCCGGCGCAGGAGATTCCTGACCGTCAACGATCGAATCGCGAATCTCGAGGTTGGTTAACTCTCCAGCGCCTTGAACGCGTATGGGACCAACAATCGACTTTTCAATCACCAACTTCTCGACGTTTCCACGTATGCTCAAGGGCACCGCGCGAATCACATTTCCCGAGGCATCAACACCACCCGGATCAATGGTCAGGTGACGAAGCGTGACGAGTTTGTAGTCGCCCAACAAACGAATCTGAAACGCGCCAGTCGCTCCAATCCACAGACCGTCGAGGATAAGTTCGGACTCGCCGGCCGCGGCAGTGTTGAGTTGCCAGTTGTGCGTGAGCCGAAGGTACGGTCGCGTGCGATTGGCGGCGCGGAATTCGAGTTCAGTTATCTGATTGCGATTGTCGATTGGTGTGTAGTTGCCGGAATCGAGCACCTGTGCCACATCCGGATTCACACCGCCTGGAGGCAGAAAGTTTGGGTTTCCCGGGACGCCCGTTTGGATCGCGCCGCCACCGCTGATCACGCGGGTCACGGCAGCACCTAGCGAGTCGGACCGATCGTAACCGCCTGCTCCAATGTCCGCTGAAAAGCCGTAGTGATAACTGACTAAAGGTGGCGGCGCCGCACCCCCACCAACCCAACGCAGCCGACCGCGCTTCGGATCAATGACCCACTCTTTCGCAACGCCGCCAACGTTGGCGGTGAAGTTTGCGAGGTCTCCGCCGACAATAAGCTCTCTCGCCGCCGGCACAAACCGATTCGGTAGAATGTTGTTTCTGAATCTCTTGATCACCACCGACGCTTCGGACGTGTCTTCGGCAGTAGTCGTCGGCGCCATGTCCGCGGCGTAGACTCCGATCGGGAGCAACGCTCGCTTCCCACAATCATCAATGAGGGCCATCACCAACAACTGGTCCCAAGCGAGCGGATTGCGTAGCGCATTCATCAACGCCGGCGTGGCCGACAAAGCGGCGGATATTTGAAATAGCCGGGCCTCACTCGGTATGCGTTTAAGGTGAAACCTTCGCAACAGCGCGAGAGCGATGTTCGCATTCGCAAGCGATAGCGAGATGGGCGCACTCGTGAGAATTGGCCTGAGACCCGCCAACACTTCTTCGGTGATGACAAACTCGGCGTGGTTTAGCACTCGGCAGCGCAGCGGCGACGGGACTTCCCACTCTTTCGCCGATATCCACTCTTCCCAATCAAAGCGTTGGCGATCGTCGGTGCGATGACGGCGAATGAATAACGGAACATCCCGGCCGGAGGGATCGAAGGTGAACGTGCCGGCGAGGGGGCCCGGTCTCGGCGTTACGTCGTCGAGTCGTGTTGCTTTAAGCCGATAGAGGTGGAACCCAAGTTTGGCGATTCCATAACGGCCGTCGCGACCGCGAGGACGTCGAACGTCGGGTGTGTGGTGAAACTCTTCAAAGGGTGACACAGCTAACTCAGCTCCATGAGCACTCCTCAGGTCCGCCCAACCACCCGGCATCGTTCCCGTGTGCACGCCGGCGAGCGGCGCCGGATGCGGATCCAGGCCGTGACGCATCCGGCCAAGACGTCGAAACTCCTCGACCAGTTTTCCTTCCCACCCGGTGATGTCAGCGATTAGTTCTTCGAGAATGCGGGGTGTACCGGCCCGCCGTCGATAGT
Source organism: Acidobacteriota bacterium (assembly GCA_003222845.1). Lineage (GTDB taxonomy): Bacteria > Acidobacteriota > Blastocatellia > Pyrinomonadales > Pyrinomonadaceae > UBA11740. The sequence continues at coordinate 12,061 of QHXG01000046.1, forward strand.
AGATTGTCTTGGCGACATCGACGCGACGCGCGCGCACGTTCAATGCTGACACCATCCGCGTAGCAACTAATTCGCCAAGATACGGCACGGCCCAGTCGGCGCACAGATCGATGAACTCGTCGTCCCAAAGGCGATCGGTGCTTCGTCTAAGAGTCGCTGCCTGTTGGGCCAACACTTCGACAAAACCGCGCAACACGCCCGGCGGAGACGCGAGGCCATCTTCCTCGCGATAGTATTCGGGAATCAGCGCCCAAATTTTTTCCGCGAAGTAACGGTCGAAGTGATCGTGACGTTCGCTCATCACGCGTTCCTCCCGTTGAGATAGACTCGATTTGTAAAGTCGAAGTAGTGACCTGCCGGCGCCTTGATTCCGAAGTTTGAAAAAGGCGAGTACCAGTAAGAGAGTCCGGTAACCGCGGTGACGCCAATCACGTTCAATACCGCATTGAAGAGTTGGCTTCGGAACAATGTCTTGCCGATGCCGAGAATTTCAGGCGCTAACAATCCACTCTCGACAGTGGTCAGCGCAGTGCGAACCGCCGCCAGCACATCAGTCTCGAATCGTTTTGGATCACAGGCGAGTTGGATTGAGAGTCGGGCCGAGGTTGCGACCGCACGCTCAACCTGAATCGGAGTGTCAGGCTGCGTCAAACTCCTCAACTTGTTGAGAATTAGTTCGGAGAGATCTCCATCAGCCAGGTACCAGATATGCGCCGCCGGCAATTGCAACGTATGACTCCAACGCCACTCAGCCGCAACCGCGCGTACTCCTCCCACATAGCTCGCCGCAGCGGCTTCGAGATCGGGGAGCGACACAGCGCGTCCGAGAAGCAACGCCGATCGGGGCGCAAACTTCCGCAAACTGGATCCTGCTTCCTCATCCGCTCCACCGTATGGAGCGACGGGACTGCGAACGCTCTTGAGACCTTTGACTGGCTTCGCAATCTGCGTGATTGATCCGGCTGGCGGCATGGCGCCACCGACACCAAATCGGTAGTAAGCTACGACCACGACGCCGGTATTCAATCGGCGACCGAGCGCACCGTCGCCAAACGTCACCACGCTTTCGTTCTTGTCGTTCTGCCTGACGATGTAGATCTCTTCTTCAGGTTTGTGCCCATAGAAACTGGGCACTTCAGTCCACTGAAGTCCGTCAACATAAACCTTGAGCGTGCTGGTCAGTCCTGATGGAGTGTTTTCAGACGGACTGGGCAGATACGTCAGTGGGCTCTTCTTCAAGGTGAAACTCTGGTTGGCAATCGATGAATCGCCGACTCCGAGTGTTTCAGGTTTGACTGTTTCGCCTCGCGAAGTTGAGATGATGTTGCCCAGCAGTTTCACCGGCGTGGCAAGTTTGCCCGGCCACGGATCACCTTGAATCGTAAGCTGCCCGGTGGTGAAGCTGAGACTTCCCGGCCTTGTCACGCCTTCTCCGTTCACATCCTCCAGTTGAAACTTACCGGGAGGAGAAGCATCACGGGGACGATCAACCGGCCGCTTGACGTCCATCGGATCGGTCCGATCAATTTCCGTCAAAGCTTCGATCGTCACCTTGCCTGCCGAAACAAAGGCGTGATGGATAGTGACTTCTGAAGCGGCGCTGATAGAAGCCGCCGGAAGATTGAGGCCCGGGAAATGCGGTTGTATGGTTATTCGGGTTGACTGTGCGTAAACTGCGGGAACCGGAACCTTGGCGATCACGGTAGTGCCGCCGTCCTTGATCTCGACAGTTGACGCCGCCTTAAGCTCGACGGAAGATATTGTCGCTTCGGTAATCCCGGCGGCATGGAGCGTGGCGGATTTCTCGACGATGACATCTTGCCCCGCTTTGACTGCGTGAGTGATCGACTCCAGCAAGAACCATGTGGCATATGGAGCGGTTGCCCACTCACCGGCGTACAACGGACCGAAAGCTGGAGAAGTCTGACTCCAAAGTGAAGCCTTGATGGTTGGCTTGAGGAGTTTGACGGAACTGACTGGAGTGCCACCCGGAATCCAAATCCAAGTCGATAGGGTTACCGCCGAATAACTAAGGTGGTCCGCCCCTTCCTGTGGTTTGACGCTGGCTACCGTAGCGGTGTAACGGGCAGAACCAACCTTCATCAACACGAGATCGCCATCTTTGACGCTTACCGATCCCAGTTCACACAGGAACGTTTGGCGGTATGCGCCGCTCGAGCCAAACGTCGTTCGTCGCAGCGGAAGAAGGGTCCATTCATTTAACAAGGGGTGAATCCTTGTTTGCAGACCTAACTCAAAAACCTGTGGCGGATGACCAGAGAAAGCACCTGAACTAAATGCGGTGCCGATTGGCAGACTCACTGCGCGTCGTCCGTCCGCGAAGACTGCGAGTTCGGCTAACGCGGCGACGGCCGGTCTTGGAATATATCCAAGCGGATCGACCAGTTTCCTGAGTGAATCACGACGAACGGCGGTACGAAGGTACGACTCGTGGGCGAAGACGCTGTCATAGAACGAAGTGAGATCGCAGACGTAAGCCCACATCTCAATCAACATCATCCCGAAATCTTCCGCGTGTCGTCCGCGCCACTGTCCGAACGCTTCTATCGCTTTCTTCAATCCCGCACGATCACGTTCGGTCAGATATCGCAGCGACCACAGCGGATGTTTTTCGAGTAAGGCAGTCGTCCTAATCGACGCTGCGCGCAGCAACGCGCGACGAAACTCCGCAAACGTTCCCACCTGACGCGGCAGGTGCGTGAGACCGGCTACGATCTGGACGTCCGGAGGAAATCTGAAGTCATCGCAGATACAGTTCATGCGCCACCCTCCATCACGAGTCGAACTGCACCCCGTTCCGGCAACTCCGGATCGTTCTCGACCCGAATGATCTCGTCAGGTGCGACAGAGTAAACGAGCTCATCGAAAAGCCGTTTCGCGAACCAACTGCGACGCCGAATGTAAATTTCTTCGACTGCACGAACGCCGGGTACTTCCTGAATTGCCGCCTCGAGTCGCGCACGCAAAAGCGGATCACCAAACGTCCAGTTGTCGGGTGAGAAGAACCCGAGATGGGCACGAATGCCGCGTTTGCCAAACAACGTCTCGAGCACTGCTTCCTTCACTTCGCCTTTGTAGGAACTCGGCGCCACGCAGATGTGAATCTCGAGATCCAAGTTCGCGAACTTCGGATTCATGCCATGAGTTTCGCGGGCTGCAAGTCGGTAGCGATCGAGTTGTCGTTCAAGATCGCGACGCTCGGCAGGCGTGAGCGAAAAGCTTCCCTTCGGGTCGGGTGTGGCGAACAACGTCAACCAACTTCCAGTCCAGCGGAACCTCGCGCCGGCACGTTGCACCCAATCAAGCTTCTGAACGGCGGCCGCGTAGTCTTCTTCGCGAACTGCCCGGAACGTTTCTGCTCGAAATGCCTGCGGCGCAACATGACGCGCCTCTTCAGGGGTTTCAGGATCAACGGCGTCGATGACTCCAAACGGGTTGGTCACGGCGTTGACAAAGTTGAGTGCCACCGCGTCGAAGTCGTTCAGCGAACTTGCCGCCACATTGTCACCATGTCCATGGCCGAGGCGATAAACAACCCGCAGGTTGGTCCCGCGCGTGGGAACCTCTCCAAACTCACCAGTGCCAAACTGCACCGTCGCACCGCGTCCATTGGCATAATCGAAGTGCGCAAATTCCTGCGCCGTCCCGGTCTCATCAACACGCCGATAACCGGCGACACGTCGCCACGCTCCATCATCGACGGTGAAATGCTTGTCAGTTGGAGACGAAGAGTTGACACCCAGAAATGCGCGTTTCCATTCCCACTCGCTCGAAGTGATCCAAACGCCGGCAACGCGCGTTCCATCCATCACCCGCACTTCGGGTGATGCATGATCGAGGTTCGGTCCATGCGAAACGAGGTCGCGTTCTTCTGAGCCTGGCAATGTGAAGAGCAACGCAGATCGCTCAATCGCATAACTTGAAAAGTTTTCGTTATAGTACGTGTTCGCAACCGGCGCATGTGTAGGCTGAAGCGGCGGCAGCACCAGCGCCTGCGGATCCGGCTCAATCTCAAAGAATGACTCCAGTGTTTCCCCTGCGGTCGCCGGAACGATGTTGCCGCGAACGACAAGCGTTTCGAGTTCCATCTCAAACGGCGTTGTTTGCCCTTGTTCCCACTCAAGCCTGGTGATGTTCGCAGGGATCAGCGGATCGACTTCATCAGTCACGCGAATCAGCCGCACCAGCCAGGTTCGCACCGGGACGCTGGCATCGTTCGGATTCGTCTTCAATACGACCCATTTACCGGGAACATCCGGGTCAGTGAAGTCTTCGAGAGGAAGATCTGTCGCATGATGACCGGCAACGTGAAGGAATGTGGAACCCACAAGCAGACACTTATCGTTGTCGTCCCACTGGTACGCATTCAATTCGTTGGCGCCGTTACGCAGGTTGAAGTTTGAACTCTTAAAGATGTTGCTCTGCGAAGCCAGCACACCCAGCGGAGGTGTCAATCCGCTGTGGCCTTGAACAATTCCGTGTCCAACTTCATAGACTGAGGGGCTGCGGCCACGACGTTTGGCAGCCGTCTCACCAGGCAAGACTGAAGGAGGCCGAACCCAAACCTGCGTACCTGACGAAACAACATGAACAGGCGCCGCCGCATTAACTGTGAAGTCGAGCCAGGTTGAACCGCCTTTGCCGTCGTGCAGGTAGTAGTCGATCATTCGCGCCTGCCGGCGCACAGAACGCCTCTGGCTTGCACTCTCGAAGTAGCGTTCCCGACCGATTCGATCCTGGTAGTAAGCAAATTCGTCGCCCATCGCGCTCATGACTTCGGCCAACATCATGCCGACATCTGCTTCCAAACGATCTTTCCAGTCCGGATGACGATCCGAAGCGAAGTCGAGTAACGCCTGGCGAATACTCCAGAAGTCGCGCGCCAGGTAGTTAACCGGATAGTCAACCAGCTCGTCGTCCGGACACTCGTGCGGCTTTGGCGCGCAGTCGAGTTCGCTGGGACAATTTGCTTTGAAACTGAAACCAACTTCCTTGAAGTAAGGATCAACCAGCGGATGATTCAGTTGGAACCGATAGCGGGAGAAATCGCCAGGCTGTGCGGTGCGCACGCGCAGAACTCTGCGACCGTTGCGCGTAACCCACGTCGGCGGGAAGGCAGGATTCAAGGGAACAACGGGCAACCATTCGCCGCCGGAAGGACTGTAGATCTTGATTTGGTTTGCCTGAATGGCGCCCAGTATTTGTTGAGCGTTCTTTGTCGCGGCCGGATGGAAGTAGACGAACAGCGTAATCTGATTTTCGCTGACATAGACGAAGTCAATGCCGACGATGTCGTCGTGTGTACGCAGAACCTCGATGCGGTCAATTGCAGCCATGGTTATCGGGTCACTTCCAGATTTAGAAACCTGCGTTCTCCTCGAGCCTTCAGCGTGTAAGCAATCTTGATTTCCATTCGCGAGTCGATCGCCTGCGCCTTAACGTCGTTGACGGTGATTGCCGTACCCAACCAGCGTGTCAATGCTTGAAAGATCGTGACCTGTGCGAGCGCGGCAGACACTTCGCTATTTGGAGCAAAAACCAATCTCTTGACGCCGCACCCAAAGTCAGGCCGATCGGCTCGTTCACCGGGTGCAGTGAAGAGCACTTGAAACATCATCTGCTCGACGTGCTGCGCGTAGTTCTCTTCCTCAGCGAGCCGACCGCGGCCAAGGTCGACGGCAAACGGATGTTTGATACTTGTGAATGGTGTAGACATTTCTATTGGCTCGCAGACTTGACTTGTGTATTAACGATGGACACGGGTCCCTGAGGTATCTGTTCGGCCGTTAGACACAAACCAACGCTGCTTTTGCTCAGCGTCGGCGTGCTATTCACTTTCGTTCGCATATCCGTCACCAGCCACTGGACTGTCATGCACGGGCTCGGCTTTGTGCCGGTGCCAATCGGAATCTGAAAAGGACAACCTGAAATAACGAACTGATCAGTCGCAAGTGCGGCAAACGCGCCATCTACCTTCACTCGCGCATTCGCGCTGATAATCTGCACGGAGCCTCCGTGTGGGCATTGCAAAGTCGAATTAACGTTCAATGTATTTCCTGCCATCACATCACCTCGATCGCGCCGTTGTTGACCTTCACCGAAGACGTCGTCACCTCGACCTTGCCCGAACCTAATTCGCTCACCACCCCACTCGATCCCACCGTGTGCTTTGCGTTGCTGCTTTCACTTTGTATGTCGCTTGCCAGCGTTACCTTCGACCCGCTCGTCATTTCCATCTTCAACTCATCGTTGTCATCGTCGATGCGAAAGGTAACTTTGTCGGTCTTCCAGATCTTGATTGGAGCGCCGCCCGGATCGGGCAATTCGTTATCGGCCCAAAAGCATCCCGTCCAAATCGGGTAACTCGGATCGCCAGCTTCAAACTCAACCCAAACACCCGTTCCAGTAGCGGGCAGACTGTAGAAACCAACTCCCTGTCCGGCGTAGGGAACACATGGCATGGCCCATGATTCCACTGTGCCGAGCACCGACGGTACTTTGACTTTGATTCGACCACGATTATCCGGATCGCTGTTGTCGCTTACGGTCCCGCGGTACTTGCCAAAGTAGTGGCCTTTCACCCAGGTGAGCAGTTCTTGACTCAAGTCGTCGAAGATCATGTTCAGTCGGTCCA
>QHXG01000045.1 GCA_003222845.1 Acidobacteriota bacterium
TACGCCGAAGGGAACGAACAGCAGAACGAAGGAAGCGGCGATGCGGATGCGCAAAGACTTTGATGTAAGCATTCGATTTCAACCCTCACGACGAAAACAACAATTGAGAGAAAAGGGTCGGGCGATTATCTTTGTTTCTATGAAAGCGTGTCAAAGCACCTCAGCGTAAGTCGCGAAATCCTCCGGCCCTCTGCGGTTGAGTCTCCCATCTGCTAACATCAGATTTCAATTATGAGCGCAACGTAGAGACTCTATTACAACGATTCGCGGCTCCTCGAATTCGATGCTCGCGTCATCGGCGTAAGCCAACGCGACGACGGAGCCGTAGC
>QHXG01000311.1:0-336 GCA_003222845.1 Acidobacteriota bacterium
AATATTTGCTGACTCGCATCCGACAGTGAAAATAGGAAACGAGATATTGTGCATCGCCCGCGTTGTGCCCTGATTTAGCTCTGCCGTGATTCAGGCAATGACCATTTCGCGCGGATTGCTGTGAAGCAACTCGGGTGTTATGAGATGCGTCCAAGAAGCGGTTCGAGTTACAGTCTCCGAAAGTTGTAACCTCATCGAATCAAGAAAACTCACTATCTAAAGGAGAAAAAGGATTATGTTATACCGTTTATCTCACGCTGCATGCGTGTGTTTGTTTTTGATTGTGTTCATGTCAAGTTCTTCTGCCTCGGCAGCGGTCCCTGCTGAAGGTATTAA
>QHXG01000311.1:521-6312 GCA_003222845.1 Acidobacteriota bacterium
GCATCTCAGTTTCGGATTGCCACTCCCTCAACAACGACAATAAGTCTAAACAACCTTGAGAATCTCTTGATTGACAACCTTACCTTCGTTGGAACACTGAACGTAACCAGCGATGCGCTCGTCGCTCTGAGAATCTCATACTGTCTTCGGGCAACCATTCGTAACTGTAATTTTTACGGCATTAGCTCCCTCAATCTTAACGGTGCCGTTATTTATAATTACAACAGTGACGTGGCAATTGAGCATTGCGCGTTTCGAGGATGTACTGGGAATAGTGGTCAGGGGGTTCCGGTTGTCCAAAACGAGTCTTGGCTCGGCCTTTCCGTAACGGATACGGATTTCATGGACTTTGGAGTTCTAAACGGCGTTTACTACTCTAAGACGCCCTATGCACCGGCGCTAGCTTGGATTCGAATGGGCAACACGAGTACGCTAACAGATGCAACCAGACAGAACGAAGTGACTATTAACAGGGTACGAATGGATGAAGGAGCATTCGTTGGGTTTGTGGCCCAACCCAACTATCCTTCTGCGAGTGACAAGATAGCGCACGTGTTCATTTCCGGTCTGCGTCTAAATGGCTCCGCTGTGACCAGCGGTACAGGGATTGTCTTGTCTAACGTGGATAAAGTTTTCATCGAAAGATCGTGGATCGGATATACTCAATTACCGAGGACGGCAATCAGCCTCCAATCGGTCGGAGACGCGGTTATAGACTCGGTACGATGTGAACAGTCCATGAATGTGATCACAGCCGATTCCGCCACTCGAAGTCTGTCGCTGATCAATGTTAGCGCCACAATTCAGTCTTCCGCACAAGCAACCAAGATCACTACGGGAGTTAGGTAAAGTTCGTCCAGCCATCTTTAGTGTCGAATTACCGATCTCTCGTACTGGAAAAAGCGCGCGCATCGCCACTTGTCGCTGGCCTTGCCAGCAGGTAGCGGATGCGCGCGACAACATTCGCGGGGTCAACCTGCACCGTTATCTTTTCATCTGATCGACCTGCAGCGTGCAGGCTTCGATTCAGTAGCACGTTTGTACCATTCTGTGCTAGAAGCTAAGAACTGATCTTTAGAATGTCGTTACCCATTGAAAGATTACGGAAGACAATCCGGTGTCCGCACTGCCATGGCTGTCTCACCCTCAGCAATGATCGAGATGAGCAGACGGGCGAACATTGGTATGAGTGTAAGTTTTGCAAGCAGGAATTTCCAATCATAAACGATGTCCCACGCCTGTTACTTTCGCCTTTGCGAGAGGCTCTGTTGGGCAACGCTCGAACTTTCGGCACTAATGAGCGACAGGTCAAGACGGCCCTGAGCTTTGGTTTCGAGTGGACCCGTTTTCCCGAGATGTATGAGGAGTGGAACCGAACGTTTCTGGACTATATGCAGCCGCACAGACCGGAGTTTTTTGACGGGAAGAAAGTTTTGGATGCCGGCTGTGGTAATGGGCGTTTTGCATACTATGCAGCTAAGTATGGTGCTGAAGTGTGGGCCATCGACATTGGTCCCGCGGTAGAAGTTGCACAACGCAACACCGAGACAAGCGAGAATGTACAGGTGATTCAGGCCGATTTGCACGACCCTCCATTTGCTCCCGAGAGTTTTGATTTCATTTATTCGATCGGCGTGCTTCATCATCTGCCGGATCCCGAAGCCGCGTTTCACAATCTCTTGCGTTACCTGAAACCAGGCGGCGAGGCACAAATCTATCTGTACTGGAAACCGGACGGACAACCGATCAAGGCCGGCTTGTTAGCCATCATTGAGGCCTTGCGAAAGGTTACGACGCGTTTACCGCACCGCGCGGTCTACGGGCTCGCCTTTCCAGCCGCGTTGGCTGCGTTTACTTTTTTCGTTTGGCCTTATCGACTCCTGAAGAGAGTCCCGGGACTAAGCAAGCTGGCTGAAAAAATGTCGATGAAACAGTACGCCGGGCTTCCATTTCGAGTTTGTGTGAATGACCAGCTTGATCGCTTCTCTGCTCCAATCGAAAATCGTTATAACCGGATGGAGGTCGAAGCCTGGCTGCGGCGCGGAAATCTGCAAGACCGCCAGGTCTCTCCGAATTATGGCTGGGTGGCCAGCGGACGAAAGCCCGCAGCGCCTGAGGCAGGTTGGACGGGTCTGCGCCAGTCCCCTATACTGAACCGTTAAGGAAGCTTCGACGACACACCGCCAGGTTATGCGCATCCTTGCAATAGTACCCAGTATTTATAACACCTCGCCGGGGCAAAGATTCCGCATTGAGCAATGGGAACCTCTGCTGCGCGAACGCGGCGCCGAGATCACTTACGCACCGTTCGAGAGCGAAGACCTCCACCAACTTCTGTATCAGCCGGGAAACCTTGGTCGAAAACTGGGCCATGTCTCGCGCCGGTTTGCGCGACGCTTTTCGGTAATTAACTCGGCGCGGCATTTCGATGCGGTCTACGTCTTTCGCGAGGCTGCCCTGCTGGGGCCGCCTATCTTTGAATGGTTGATCCACCGAAAGCGCGTACCTATTGTTTTCGACTTTGACGACGCGATCTTTGTTTCTTACCGCAGTCCTTCAAATGGCTATCTTAGCTATCTGAAGTTTGCCGCAAAGACAAACACAATTTGCCGGCTGGCGTCACACGTGATGGTGGGAAATCCGTATCTCGCTGAGTACGCCCGCCAATTCAATTCGCACGTCACGATGATTCCGACCACCATCGACACTGAGAAATATACGATTCAACCAAAGGAGCCGGTTGCAGCGCCCATAATCGGTTGGACCGGAAGCTTCAGTACGGTCCAGCATCTCGATACTTTGGGGCGCGCGTTGCAGAAGCTGGCCCAACGTGAACGCTTTCGTTTGCGAGTGATCGGCACGCCTGAGTATCGTCTCGAGGGAGTTGAAGTGGAAGCGATGGGCTGGCGCGCGGAAACAGAAGTCGACGATCTGCGGTCAGTGGACATTGGCGTAATGCCGCTGCCGGACGATGCCTGGAGCAAAGGCAAGTGTGGCCTCAAGGCCCTTCAGTTCATGGCGCTCGGCATCCCAACTGTCTGCTCACCCGTTGGCGTCAACACCGCCATCATTCAGGATGGCGAGAACGGTAGCATCGCCGGTACCGAAGATGAATGGGTTGAAAAACTCACTCAGTTATTACGCTCAGTGGAGCAGCGTAAGCGGCTCGGCCTGGCTGGTCGCGCGACGGTGGAAAGCAAATACTCGGCTATCGCGCAAGCCCCTCGCGTTTATGAATTGCTCGAATCAATCGCCTGTGGCGCGCACGGACGAACCAATGCCAACCGGTCAGGACCATCGCCGGCAATTCGACAAGCTGGTTAACCAAATCAAATCCACGCTGGCAGTAGAACCAAAAGACAGAGGGAATCGCTTGGGAAAACTCAACATATTAGTCACCGGCGGCGCCGGCTTCATCGGTTCGCACCTTACCGATGCTCTGGTAGCCCGCGGCCACACGGTGCGGGTGCTGGATTCGCTGGTCTCGCAGGTACACAGCGGCGGCAAGCCACAGCACCTTAACCCGAGCGCCGAGTTCATCCACGGGGATGTATGCGATCCGCACGTAGTCCAGCGCGCCATCAAAGACGTCGATGCTATTTTTCACCTGGCAGCCGAGGTCGGCGTGGGCCAATCGATGTACGAGATTCAATGTTACGTACGCGCCAACGATCTCGGTACTGCCGTACTTCTCGAACACCTCATCGAGCATAAAGACCGTATCAGAAAGCTCGTCGTAGCTTCATCGATGTCGATTTACGGTGAGGGGACGTACACGTGCGCGAGCTGCGGAGAGGTGTACCCACAGCTTCGACCGCCCACGCAGTTGCTCGAACGTCGTTGGGAGATGGAGTGCCCGACTTGCGGAGCCCAGCTAACTCCATCGGGCACGCGCGAAGACAAACCCTTATTTCCTACTTCCATCTATGCGGTCACCAAACAGGACCAGGAGCAGTTCTGCCTGGTGTTCGGTCGCGCTTACGGGATCCCGACCGTGGCGCTGCGCTTTTTCAATGTTTACGGACCGAGGCAGGCTCTTTCGAATCCTTACACGGGCGTCTGCGCCATTTTTTCCGCGCGACTCCTCAACAATCAGCGTCCTCTGATTTTTGAAGATGGCGAGCAAACGCGCGACTTTGTGCACGTCAGCGATATTGTGCAAGCAAATCTCCGGGCGCTTGAGTCGAAAGGCGCAGATTACCAGGCCGTAAACGTGGGCACTGGTGTGGCGACCTCAGTACGACAGGTTTCGCGGTTGCTGGCTAAGGGTTTGGGGAAAGATCTGGAGCCCGAAATTATCGCAAAGTACCGCGAGGGCGACATTCGCCATTGCGTCTCGGACATCTCGCGCGCCCGCGCCTTATTGGCCTACGAACCTCGCGTCTCGCTCGAACAAGGGATACCAGAATTGTTGAAATGGGTCAGCGCACAAGAAGCAGAGGACCAGGTTGGCAGAGCTACAACGGAATTGGAAACGCGACAGTTGGTACATTAAACCTAGACCTTGAATTCCGAGGGTTCCAAACGGAATTACCGATGCATCGAGTGAGCAAATTTCGATTGTTCGTACTTGCGTTGATAGGCTTACTGCCGTCGTTTTTGATGCGGCCGTGTTACCGGCTGTTCTTTGGTTACCATATCGGCAAACGAGTCAGGATTGGCTTCAGTATCATTGATGCTCAGGAATGTCACATAGAAGACGACGTAAAAATCGGCCATCTCAATGTAATCATTGGCGTAAGAAAATTGCGCCTTGGCGATCATGTGCGCATCGGACACTTGAACATCATCCGCGGTGGTGAAGAAGTGGAATTTGGCCGGTTCTCTGAGCTAATCCGCCTCAACGAGATAAATGCTATTCCTGAGCCGGATGCGGTGAACGCCGTGGACTCGCGCTTTACACTGGGAGCTGGAAGTATCATCACGACCGGTCATAAAATCGACTTTACCGATCGCGTTGAGATTGGCCGGCGTACAATCATCGGTGGTCGCAACTCGTCTTTATGGACGCATAACAGGCAACGGACGCGTCCAATCAGGATCGGATCATTTACCTACGTGGGGTCAGAAATTCGTGTCGCGCCTGGAGGATCGATACCGTCTCGTTGTATCGTTGGGATAGGCTCGGTGATTACCGGAGAATTGACCGGCGAGGAGCAATTGATCGCCGGAGTGCCGGCCAGAGCGATTAAGGGACTCAGTGAGGAAGACAAGTTCTTGATCGAGCGAAAGACACGTCCTGATTTGCCGGATGACACCGAAGGCAAAGGATAAAACTGTGCGATGAACGCGTTACTTGGCATCCTTACAGCAATTGTCTTTGTGGCAGTCTTGCTGGTTGTTCCAGCCCATTCAGACGCCGCGGGGGCTCTTACTGTCTGCGTGCTTCTGGCTTTTCCCGTTGGTGTTCTGCTGTGGAGAAATAAAGTCGAAGGTCAATTCCTGTTGCAAGTGTTCGTGGCCGCGCTGCTGGTAAGGGTCCTGGTTGGTGCGGTCATTAACGTTTTTGAACTGCAAGAGTTTTTTGGCGGCGATGCGCTGACTTACGATTTTTATGGCTTTGCATTAGTGAAATCATGGGGCGGCGACCACTATTATCAAAGTAATCTCAACATTTTTTTTGGAGAGTACGGCCAAAGTGCATGGGGAATGGTGTACATGGTTGGCGCCATCTATAGGGTGATTGGCCGTAACATGCTCGCCATCCAATTCACCAACGCCGTGTTCGGGGCGGCAACGGCGCCGGCAGTTTTTTCCATCGCCCAAACACTCTTTCAGAATAGACGAGTCG
>QHXG01000312.1 GCA_003222845.1 Acidobacteriota bacterium
CAGTGCATACCGTATACGGGGGCGCGCATCTGTTTCGCGGCGATTCCGCGCAGCGTCTGGGCCAGGTGGCCGAGCGCGCTTTGATTGAAAACGCGCCGGACTTTGTGGTGTTCGCGCGGGCGATTGGGTTGCCGCGATGCAACGAACTTCCCGACGTGCTGGATTACGCGACTGGTTTGAGACATCGGCTTGAAAGTGACGCGGATGCTGTGCGTCTAGAGAACCCGGCGGCCTGGCTGGCGCACACTATTCACAGCCGGGTCCAGGAGAAACTAAAACGCGAGCCGGTCGAGGACTTTCGCATCGATTTCGAAGATGGTTACGGCAATCGTCCTGACGCGGAAGAAGATGGCCACGCCGAATCAGCGGCGATCGAAGTTGTCAAGGGAATGAACGCGGTCACGTTGCCGCCATTCATCGGCATTCGGATCAAACCATTCAACGAAGAACTCCGCGCGCGCAGCATGCGCACGCTCGATATTTTTATCTCAACGCTGCTCGATAAAATGGGCGGAAGACTGCCGGCTAACTTCGTCGTCACCTTGCCCAAGATAACTACGTCCGAGCAGGTCGCCGCGCTGGCCGATCTTTTTGATTTACTTGAAAAGCAGAGTGGCCTGGAGAGCGGCACCTTGAGAATGGAGATGATGATCGAGACGACGCAATCGATCATTCGGAGCGATGGCCGAATTAATCTTCCGCTGCTTCTGCAGGCCGCGCGCGGCCGTTGTATCGCGGCGCACTTCGGCACCTACGACTACACGGCTAGTTGCAGCATTACCGCGGCGCACCAGCACATGATGCATCCGGCGTGTGATTTCGCGAAGCACATGATGCAGGTCTCGTTTGCCGGAACCGGCGTCTGGCTCTCGGATGGTGCGACCAACATCATGCCCGTCGCCCCGCATCGCGCTGCTGAAGGAAAGCAACTGACGCAAGATCAGATTGACGAAAACCGCTCGGTCGTCCATCGCGCGTGGAAATTGCACTACGATCACATCCAACATTCGCTTGAGGGAGGTTTTTATCAAGGCTGGGATTTGCATCCGGCGCAACTGCCCACGCGTTATGCTGCGGTCTATGCTTTCTTTCTGGAAAGTCTCGACGCGGCCTCAGAACGGCTGCGCAACTTTGTCGAGAAGGCCGCCAAAGCAACGCTGGTAGGCGACGTCTTTGACGATGCCGCAACCGGCCAGGGTCTGCTCAATTATTTTCTCCGCGCGATCAACTGCGGTGCTGTAACCGAAGAAGAAGCTATGAAGTTATCGAGTCTGACCCACGACGAGCTGCGCTCAGGATCATTTGTGAAGATTTTGAAGGCTCGTCAACAGTTATAGAGTTCCGATTCTTCTCTGTTGTCGCCCATAGATTTATTGTAGTATTCCCAAAGCACTTCGGAGTTCTTATGGCTGCCAGAATCGAACCACTGATGACCGTTGAGGACCTCGACGGAATGCCCGAGGACGGCAATCGTTATGAGGTGATAGAAGGAGAGCTTTTTGTGTCCCGCGCACCCGGCCTACCCCATCAAATTGCCTCTGGAAGATTTCACTACCAGATTATGAGCTATCTTGAACGAAATTCTATCGGCACGATCGTCGCCACGCCCGGTCTGGTCTTAAGTCGGTATAACGGCGTCATTCCTGATCTCGTCTTCTACACACACAAGCACGCTGAAGAGATTATCGCCAACGATCGACTAATTGCCGCGCCGGACATAGTGATCGAGATCCTTTCACCGGGGCGCGAGAACATTTCGCGCGATCGAATAGCCAAGCGGCAGTTGTACGCCAAGTACGGAGTCAAAGAATACTGGATCGCTGACTCCGAAAATCGCTCTGTCGAAATCTATCGCCTAACCGATAAGGGTTTGGAGTTGGCGGCGATGCTCCGACTCGGCGATGAGATCACCTCGCCTCTCCTGCCCGGTTTCAGTTGCCCGCTCTCGAAGATATATGAAACTTAGGCGCGCACAGATTTCTTCCGCAAACAAGTTAGATGAGAGAGTGTACGAATGAGGAACTCTTGTAAGAAGATTGCTTGCCTGCTCATAACACTCTACCTGACCACCCTGGTTTTCAGTCAGAAGGCTGCGCGGCCACAGACGGACAATTCGGTTGCCGCAAAAATTCGCCGTTTCGCTCCGACTGTTTTAACCGCGGACACGTCGCGTCTTTCGCCGAACGATCGGCAGGCGCTGCAAAAGATCATCACGGCGGCAAAGTATCTTGATGGTCTGTTCCTACGCCAGGTTTGGCGCGGCAATGAAACCCTTTTGGAAAGGTTGAAAGCCGACCTCGGAATGCTGGGGCCTGCGCAACTTCACTATTTCATGATCAATAAAGGGCCGTGGTCGCAGCTCGACAACAATGAGCCATTCATTCAAGGCATACCACCCAAACCACCGCAAGCTAATTTTTATCCTGATGACATTACGAAAGAAGAATTCAATTCCTGGTTGAATACGCTGTCACCTACAGAGAAAGAAAAAGCAACCGGTTATTTTTACGTAATTCGTCGCGGCTCTGATCGAAAACTCAAAACCGTGCCGTATAGCGATGAGTACCGAGAATTTCTCGAACCGGCGGGGAAGCTCTTGCGCGAAGCGGCCCAGCTCACGACGAACGCGACGCTGAAGCGCTTCCTTGACAAACGCGCTGCGGCGTTTGCATCGAACGATTATTACGAGAGCGACGTCGCCTGGATGGATCTTGATTCACCAATCGATGTGACGATCGGCCCGTATGAAACTTACGAAGATGAGTTGTTCGGTTACAAAGCGGCGTTCGAAGCTTACGTGACGCTACGAGATGAAGCTGAGTCGGCAAAGCTCAAAAAGTTCAGTCAGTACTTGCAGGAACTCGAAGACCATCTGCCGCTCGACGCGAAGTATCGCAATCCGAAACTGGGCGCGGCGTCGCCGATTCGCGTCGTGAACGAAGTTTTTAGCTCGGGCGAAGGAAACAGTGGTGTGCAGACCGCTGCGTTCAATCTGCCGAATGACGAGCGCGTGGTTAAGGAAAAGGGCTCGAAGCGAATCATGTTGAAGAACGTGCAGGATGCGAAGTTCAATAAGACTCTGATTCCCATCTCGCGCGTAGTGCTTCCGCCTGCGCAACAACGAAATCTGGCTTTCGCTGCGTTCTTCACTCACATTCTTACGCACGAGTTGATGCATGGACTAGGACCGCATAACATCACTGTCAACGGTGAGCAGACGACTGTGCGCAAGCAGTTGAAGGAACTCTATTCCGCAGTTGAGGAAGCGAAGGCGGACATCACGGGGTTGTGGGCTTTGCAATATCTGATCGACAAAGGCGTGGTCGATAAGAGCATGGAACGCACGCTGTACACGACGAATCTCGCCAGCATGTTTCGCTCGGTTCGCTTCGGCATCACCGAGGCGCACGGCCGCGGCGTGGCCATGCAGTTCAATTATTTGACCGACGAAGGCGCCATTAAATTCAACGAAGCCGCCGGCACCTTCAGCATCGATCCGGCCAAAGTGAAACAGGCCGTCCGCAAGCTGACCAGCGAATTGTTGACGATCGAAGCGGAAGGATCGTACGAGAAAGCTAAAGCAATCCTGGAGAAATACGCGATGATTCGTCCGCCGATGAAAAGCGCGCTGGAAAAATTGAAAACCGTGCCTGTTGATATCGAACCGATCTTTCCAATGGCGAAGTAGTCCGCGAAAGCGGACGGCCGAAAATAGCCCAGCGATTCGTCGCTGGGGAAGAGATCGCATTTGGAAAACAAGTCCGCGAAGCGGACGATAGAATCAGGCGAATGACGAGAATAAGCCAGTATTCGAATCGCGTGTGGCCAACTGGCGCAATCACCACTGGCGCAATCACCCGAAGGCGAGCCAGATCCGTTGGTATGCTCGAGTGAAGGAACGTCTTTCGCCCGCTGCGCGGGCTTGGATCTTTAATTATCACCGTAAACCCCCCAATGAATTGGTGGGCTATTTTCGGTCGTCCGCTGCGCGGACTCATAAGGTCAGAACAGTTCGCCCTGCGCCGACTCATCATCCGCTTCAACCGATTCAATCAATCGCGGATAAGTCTCGATCAACTTCGCTGGGCCGGGCACACGTTCCTCTTCTAACTGAGCCATGATTTCAAAGGCGTTCGCCAGACTCTGACCGCGCGCGTGGTTGTTCGTAATCACGAAAGTTTGTTTTGCTTTCTCCGCGACTTCCTTGATGCGTTCGACCCAGGGATCCAGCTCGTCGCGCGAATATAAATAGTCGTAGCGCTCAACTACATTCGCCTCCTCGCGAAACCAATTCTGATAGTTGCGACCGTGCAGACGAATGTAACCAATCGATGAGGTCACTTCTGCCGAGGGCTTGATTGAATTTGCGAACAGCGGCTGATCGATATCGCACAGGCCGACGCCAAGATCTTCGAGCGTCTGCAGGATTCTCGGATTGTTCCATGATTCATGACGCAGCTCGACGACTAGAGGATAAGCTTCGAATCTTTGGACGAGTTCAGTCAGGTAGCTGCGCTCTTCACGATCGTTTCTGAATGACCAGGGAAATTGAATCAGCACCGCGCCCAGCTTCCCAGCTTCCGCAAGTGGATCGATGCCTTCACGAAACTCCCTCTCATCATCATTCGTCGCTTTGCCGCGTTCGTGCGTGAAGGTTCGATAGAGCTTAGCCGTGAAAACAAACTGCGGATTGTGCGCGATTCGACGCAGCCAGGATCGAGCGGTCTCAGACGTGGGAGGATGATAGAAACTGCTGTTGATTTCGACCGTATCAAAATACTTCGCAACCAACGCCAGCGTGTCAAACTTGGAGCCGGCGCCGTCCGGATAAACGCGCCCCCGCCAATCAGCGTAAGACCAACCGGCAG
>QHXG01000291.1:0-416 GCA_003222845.1 Acidobacteriota bacterium
TTAAACCACTGCTTCGTAAGTGTAGGGATGTCGATCGGATTTCCGAACTTCGTAGTAAAGACGAGGCCATGATCTTGCCACTCAGCGCCGACGCGTAGTCTCTCCTCGCCCTGGCGTCGCAGCTTCACCAGCCAACTCTTGGGAATAACCGAACTTCTCGATCAGCTTCTCTTTAGTTTCATCGAGAATGAAATCTGAGGTAAACAGGGTATGCCGGAGAGCGCAGTGTTCAAGAAGTTGATGCGAGAAGCCGCGTGCAATGAGGGCGGCGATTAAGACATTCGTATCAAGGACGATCTTCACGAGACGAGATCAAAAACATCCTGATCGGTGAGGTCCTTGCCCTGTGACATCAGGCGCTCGCGGAGATTACGAAATCGCCGAATGAAGAGGTAATCTGAAAGCGCCTTCTCGAC
>QHXG01000291.1:583-13322 GCA_003222845.1 Acidobacteriota bacterium
CCTTTTCGTGCGCCAGTTCGCGCAACGCGCCCTGTACGGCGTTCTCAGTCAACGTCGGATAAGCATCGACGATCTCTGCGACGCTCATTCCGCTGGCCAAGCATTCAAGCAGGAAGGCCACCGAGATGCGTGTTCCTTGGACGCGTGGTTTACCCCCGAGATGATCCTTGTCTGAAACAATCCACTTCTCGTCGTTCATGATTGTCCTCTCGATTGAAGTTAGATCCACGCTCATCAAGCAGCGAAAAGTTTTTGTGTGCCAGTTGTGTGCCAACCCAACCAAATCAAGCTATACTCACTGGCACGCAGGCATTATAGAGTAAGCGGAAATGCTAATAAAGACGCACGAATCAGAACTTAGGCATACGAGCGGTAACAAGCGGTTTAAGACTTAAAATCCGTTGACCGCAAGGACGTGCGGGTTCGACTCCCGCCCTCGGCACCAATCATTTCAATGAGTTACGGACAGTCACTCACCGAGCTGAATTCTCGCTACGGAGTTTAGTCCGTTGCGCGCCTCATTTTCGTTGGAATCATTGAGGAAAATCGCGTTCTTAGGACGCCAGCCACTCCCCCATCAGAGTGGCGCATTGTTATCTAGATGCCAACCACAAAGCCGCATTCCGCACGTACGTTCTAATGTCAGCTAGTTTCGCCGGCTGGTCTTTGGTCTGATTACCTGGCGGCTCTGCGACAAAACTCGGACAACCCATAGACGTGTCCCAATTGTAATCACAAAGGTGATGAAAGCTCGATTCAGCGATTCCGCGGCCGAGTTTGTTAGCGTGCGCGTCCATCATACTTTCAAAGGCCACAATTAAATTGAAAGGGCGATGCGTTAGCTGGCTTAGACCTGTCGCGATTACGCGCGCGCGTGCTTCGCCATCTGGAACTCCGACGCCGCCTTCATGCGGATGGGCCGGAAAATATTCAATCACGCCGCTCGCCGTGTTTGAATTGCGCAGGAGTTCATGAATCGGCTCGACCGGAGTAATGACTTGGTAGTCGCCGTTGCTGCCGGAATGATAATTGGGCCAAGAGATGTCTTTCGCACCCTGATCATCGGGCACATTGCGAGACGAATCAGGATCAAGATGCCGCGTATGAAAGAAATGAGCGCGACCAACTCCACCCAAAGTACAAAGTGACGATCCCAAGTCCTGGTGATCGCGCGTCGTCAGGATGCCGCCTCCTCGTTGGCGAAACCGAGTGATTCCCTGACAGTCTGCCACGCTCAAGCCGTCGCCGTTGTCAACCGCAATCAACCAGAGTTCGTCAAAGTCTGTCGCGTCGAGATGGCTTAATTCCGGATCGTCACCACTGACGTTTGTTTCGCGATCACGCGTCGTTACTTTGCAAAGCGGCGTCCCATTTTCATCGCTGATGGAAGCAAGGTGGTCCCGAAGTAATGAGAAGCGACCGATGTGCCAATCATCCTCTCTCGTCGGGATCGTCGTTTGTAACAGAATCTTGATGGCTCTGGTCATCACAATTTCTATTATCTGACCATTAATCGCCACTGTGAAGGGAGGTTGGTAGTGAATCATACGAGCAATAACATTGCTCTCAGTGATAAAGTCCTTTCAGACCTCGAACCGGTGATGACGAAAGCTGATAAAAAGCCAAGTCAAAGTCAGTCGAAAGATAGTTTGCATCCGCGAACATCAGCCTGGTCTCCTCTCCGTCAGTCAGTATTCCGGGCGCTTTGGATCGCGAGCGTCGTGTCCAACATCGGCTCGTGGATGCAGGACGTAGGCGAGAGTTGGCTGATGACTTCGTTAACGCTTTCGCCCCTGCTGGTAGCCTTGGTAGAGACCGCGGGCAGCCTACCTGTCGTGTTAGCAGCGCTGCCGGCCGGAGCGCTTGCAGACATTGTGAATCGCCGCCGCTTGTTACTCGTGATGCAGGCATGGATGGTCATGGTCGCGGCGGCAATGGGTGCAATGGCGTTGATGGGCCTAATGACTCCCGGACGTTTGCTCTCGCTGACTTTTTTGCTGGGCATTGGTTCGGCGGTCAGTAATCCAGCATGGCAAGCGATTACGCCTGAGTTAGTTCCCGCAGAAGATTTACCTGCAGCTCTCTCGCTAAGCGGAGTCTCGATTAACATCGCGCGGGCAATTGGTCCAGCCGTGGGCGGATTGATCGTGGCAGCCTTCGGCTCTGGGGCTGTTTTCTTTCTCAACGCCGGTTCGTTCCTGGCAATATTCTTTGCCGTCTATCGTTGGCAGCCCGCTCCGCGTTCTAGCAAACTTCCTCCCGAAGAAATCATCAGCGCGATGCGCGCCGGCACACGTTATCTGCGTCATTCGCCGCAACTGCAGACAGTCATGATTCGCTGCGGAGCTTTCATGATTTGCGCGAGTGCGTTGTGGGCGATGTTGCCTCAGCAAGCGCGCCGAGGTTTGGGATTAAGTTCCTTTGCTTATGGTGTGCTTCTTGGCTGTCTAGGCTTCGGCGCAATCGCAGGCGCTTGGTTGTTGCCGAGAATCAGAGAGCGGATCGCCATGAATAAATTCGTGGCCGCAGGCACGTCCTTATTTGCCTTAGCAACAATTGCCCTCGCTTATGTCCATACATTTGCACTGCTGGCGATCGCTTTGGTAATTGGAGGCATCGCCTGGATCTCGGTCTTGTCGGCCTTGAACATTTCCGCTCAGACTGCCACACCGTCGTGGGTACGCGCGCGCGTTATGGCTATTTACCTTCTGGTCTTCACCGGAGGCCTCGCCGGCGGTAGCGCTCTCTGGGGTTTCATCGCGGCACGAGCAGGCATCTCTAATGCGCTTGTGTTGTCAGCCGCAGGCCTGCTTATCGGTCTTCCAGTAACGTGGCGTTATCGTCTGGCGGGCAAGAAGAGTTTGTCGCTGACTCCTTCGCTGCACTGGCCGGAACCGGTAGTGGTGATTGACACCAACACCGATGAAGGGCCAGCAATTACTTCGATTGAATACAAGATTGATCCGAAGACCGCCGAAGAGTTCCTGCAAGCGATGAAAGAGATGAAACGAATTCGTCTTCGTGACGGCGCGATTCGTTGGAATCTACTGCGCGACTCTGCTGACCCGGACCGATACCTGGAAATCTTTGTGACTGAATCGTGGGGAGAGCATCTACGCCAGCACGAACGAATCACCGCCGAAGATCGGAAAGCAGAAGAGCGCGCCCAAGCCTTTCACGTTGGCGCTCAACCACCGAGGATCACTCACTTCATCGCGGAAGAATTGCCGAAGTGAACCGCTACGCTTGTCGCGTAAACACTCAGATTATTCGCCATCGTTACTCTCGAAAACTTGCCGACGGAAGTGTCATTAGACTGCTCCAGTCAACTTAAGCGTCGCCCATTTGTCTTAGTTACTTCATTCAGACGCTCGCGCAAGTATTGCTGCTCAATCCGGTTTGTCGTGAGCGAGAGGGCGCGCGTGTATGAGGTCGCGGCTTCATCTAAGCGATTGAGTCGTCGCAAAAGATCTGCGCGTGAGGCGTGAAAGAGATAGTAGTTCTCAAGTCTATTACCTGTATTAGCTTCGTTAATTAGAGCCAAGCCGCTTTCTGCGCCCTCGCTCATCGCTACCGCCGCCGCATGATTCAAAGCGATGACTGGTGAAGAATTGATGCGCATTAACTCCTGATATAGCGCGACGACTTGCGGCCAGTCTGTCTGGTCGGCAGTACTGGCTTCAGAATGAACAGCGGCGATTGCAGCTTGAATTTGATAATTGCCGACTCCTCCCATCTTCAGTGCCTTCTCAACTAGTTGCAGACCTTCATCGATCTCCTCACGATCCCAGCGCGAGCGGTCCTGTTCTTCGAGAGTCACAAACTTACCATCCGCGTTCATGCGAGCGTCGCGGCGCGAATCCTGCAAAAGCATCAACGCCAACAAGCCAATATTCTCTGCTACTCTCGGGAGCAATTCGCACAACACACGCCCCAAGCGAATGGCTTCTCGGCAAAGATCTCCGCGGACCAGACCGTCGCCCGCGGTCGCTGAGTAACCTTCATTGAAGACTAGATAAATGACGGCCTGTACCGCGGTGAGCCGTTCATTCAACACGGCCAGTGAAGGAACCTCGTAAGGAATTCCGGCGTCTCGGATTTTGCTCTTGGCTCTGACGAGGCGCTGTGCCAAAGTTGCCTCAGGCAAAAGAAACGCGCGTGCGATCTCTGTTGTCGTCAAACCACCCAAAGTGCGCAACGTCAAGGCCACCTGCGATTCTCGATTTAGCGAAGGGTGGCAACAGGTGAAGATCAATCGCAGACGGTCATCGGGTAATTCCATCGCCTCCTCAAACAACTCGGCCTCAACAAACGGATTCAATCTCTCAATCTCGTACGTAAGCTCGGACTGCTTGTCGATCTTCGTCCTTTCCCGGCGCACGGCATCGAGCAGCTTTCGATGCGCGACGGTTGTCAGCCATGCTCCCGGATTATTCGGCGGACTCTGCGGCTCCCAAGTCGCCGCCGCAGAGATGAATGCTTCCTGCAAAGCCTCTTCCGCCAGGTCGAACGAGCCAGACAGACGAATCAATGTCGCGATGATGCGGCCATACTCTTCGCGAAAGACTCGTTCGAGAGTTTCATAAGCCAGCGGCATTAGTGCGAGCGTGTCACAGCCTCAAGCGCCGTGCAAGAAAGTTTGTTGAGCGCCTTCTTGTGTCCGTTGCCCTTCCCACAACCTCAACCGTAGTCAATTTGCAGGTCGTTTGGAGTTGGCCGCCCTTTTCCCTTTTCCAAGAGATCCTTGAGACTCAACATGAATGTGGCCCATTTCATCGAGCAATGAGCATAGAAATTCGTGTTCTCCCTCCAGCCAGAGTGCCGGAACCGAATGTACGTTTGCTTATCATCCTTCGAAATATCAAATGTGACTTCGGTGCCTTCCCATTCGCCCGCCCCTTGACCTTTGGGAGACTTCCACGCGACCTGCTTTCCTGGCTTCAGGACTTTGACGTCGAATTTCTGGCAGAATTCACCAAACCAAAATTCAAGAGTGTCCCCGACCTTAGTGCCGCTGCCTCTCGTATCTGTCCACCATTGAGAAAGCAACTTAGGTTCGGTCAGTCTTTTGTAGATGTCTTCTGGTGAAGCTTTGACGCCTATTTGACAATATTAGTTTCGTAGCTCATTCTAACCTCCCGACAGATTCTTTTATCTTTGCCACGTTCGGTCCTTCTCCGGCTCCTTCATAAAAGGAGAGGTCCTCGTCGATTCCGACTAACCGGAGGCATTGACCGCCCGGAGCCTGGAAGTAAAGGTGAGGGTCCGGCACCTCAAGTCTTCTGACCAGACTGGAATCCAGGATTTTTCGACGCATCTCCTCTACGTTATCGGATTTGATTTCCAGCCAGACCGATCTTGCAGTCCTTAAGAACTCGCTCTCATCAGGGACATCCCCGTAGAGAAACGCGATAAAGAAATCTTCTCCCAGACGTAGGAAGTCCCTTTCGTCCTCCGCTTTCGTGATCTTGCCGCCGAGAACATCACAATAGAATTTACGAATGCTGTCCCGATCTCTCCGCGGAACTATCACCGATGAATGGTTGCCAAAAATGACCTTTGCCATGATCGCTCCTTACCTAACGCCTTCAACCGGAGTCGCTATCAATCGGCTGCCGCACCAGCGGTGGAGTTCACGACGGTGCCAGTCATCATTCGCGCGCGATCAGAAACGAGAAAAACCGCGGCCTTCGCGGTGTCCGAAGTTTTGGCTGGAGTCTTCAGAAAGTTCAGGCTCGCCATCCTCGCGATCATCTGGTCCTTAGTAACGTTCATCTTGCGCGCCAAAACGTCCATCGTCTGTTGAATCACGCGGCTATCTGTGTTCGCGGTTGTGCGAAGCGTTACCACCCTGACACCTGTGGGACTAAGTTCAAACGCCAGGTTTTCCGAAAGCGATTCAATCGCCCCGAATGCCGCGCCAATTGCCGTCGCGCCTTCAACATGACCACGCGCGGGACTGCCCGTGACAAAAAGGATCACGCCGGAGCGCTGCTTCACCATCTGGCGCGCGGCAGCGCGCGCGGTGATGAACTGCGACTTAACGAGCGTCTGCGGGACGATAAACTCTCCGATCGACAAGTTGACAGCGTTCTTGCCATTGCCGTATTCAGTCGCGGACGGGCCAACAGCATTAAAGAGGATGTCGATACTGCCGCCTTTCGCGATACCGTCGATGTACGCGTCGACCGCCGCGGCATCAAGAGCGTCGACAACCGCTGCATGCGCGCGCCCGCCGGCCCTCACGATCTGCTTCTGTACCTCTCCGACGTTCGACTTGGTGCGACCGGAAAGAAAAACTTCAGCGCCTTCAGCCGCGAACTCTTTGGCGACTGCCCCTCCGATCGAACCGCCGGCACCGAAGACAACGGCTAGTTTGCCCTCCAGAAGTGAACTGCCGTGGGATTGATTGCCTCTCCCATTCGATTGCGCTGTCATTGCCTTCCTTGGTAGCTCTGTTTCCTTATGCTGTGACGGACCTGAGCCTTGGTCTCTGGTCGCTAACGCGACTAGAGCGAATATTGAACGGACGTTTAAGTTTTTACGCGGACGCTTCGGCGGTCCGTTCTACGAGTGGTCGCACTTCGATAGTTCCTTCCCGCGCCGAAGGAATTCGCGCCGCAATCGCAAGAGCTTCATCGAGGTTCTTGGCTTCGATTAGGAAATAGCCGCCGAGTTGCTCATGCGTTTCCGCAAACGGCCCATCGGTGATCAACGGCTTGCCGTCGCGCACGCGCACACTGCTGGCCGTAGCAATCGGATGCAACTGCGAGCCGCCGATGAATTGGCCGCTGGCCGTAAGCTCCTGCCTGAGCTTGCCGTATTCCCCATAGATCTCTTGGGTTTCGGCCTCAGTGTGCGCGGCCCACTGCTTTTCGTTCTGGTAAATCAGCATCAAGTACTTCATTTCTTTGTCTCCCTTGTCGATTTTGAATTCTTGGCCTTCATCATTACGACGGATGAAAATTGCCAGATCGACATCAGGCTGATGAATATTCTTACCCGACACTCTGGCCGTATCCGAGCCACTTTCTGAGGTAACTGACCTGGCCTACATGATATGTTTCGTGGAAGGCGAGGAACGCAACCAGTCCACTCACTTTCCCATCGAAGGAAGGCGGGCCGCTGGGGGCCGGTTGCGATAAACGTTCTGAAGGAGGGTCGTTCAAAGAAGCGAATAACTTCTTCGATACAACTTCCCAGGCGCTTTTGATCTCGTGGATTGACGGATACTCTTCGTCAGCGGTGAGTTTCGCGCCTCGCCTGAACAGAGACGACCAGGATGCATCCCAGTCGGCGCCCAAAGACTTGAGAACGGCTCCGCGATGGACGACCAGATGGCCGGCCACCCACATCAAATGATTTGAATCATTGCCTGGTTTGAGAAACCAGCGTTCAGGCGGCACCTCGTCCAGGGCTTTCTTCACAATATCAGTATTCGTTTTGAACATGCCTTCGATGTTCGCGAAATTGTTATCCATGCGCGTCTCCTTAATCCTTAATCGGTCTAACTCTCAACCAAACGACGGATGAAAAGTGACGGATCGACACTCAGGCGCCGGTTCGTCCAGGCGGCGTCTTGAAGTAAACCACGATCGAAAAGACTTCCAGAATTCCGTTGATAGTTGCCGGACTCAACATGAGTAAGGCCACGCGATGTAATGGGAAAAGAAGAAAGATCGCCACAGCTAAACTCGCTTTCCCAAGTACCGCCGGAATTATTAGTGGGCGATGGCGGGCCTCAACCGGCAAGAGTAAGAACCACGCGAAACCGCACCTTGCCGCTGTGCATTTGTTCGTAAGCCTCTGCCACTCGATCAAGCGGATACTTCTCGATCATCGGATGGACGCCGCTCAACGAACTAAATTCCAAGGTGTCTTGCGAATCCCTCGCGGTGCCCGAATACCATCCAGCAACTGAACTGCGTCGGGTGATTAGGGAGAAGACGTTGATGGTCAATGGTTCGGCTGGCGCAGCCGGCACCAACAATTTACCGCTGGGTGCTAATCCGTCAACCAGGACAGAAATTGCTTGCGCGTTCGGAGCAGTCGCCAGGATGACTCTTGCACCGCCAAGTCTCTGCAACTCCGATACGACATCTTGCGCAGTCGCATCGATGTAATGATGCGCTCCGAGCTGTCGCGCCAAAGGCTCCTTGTTGTTGCCGCGATTGATCGCAACCGTTTCAAAGCCCATTTGCCGCGCGTACTGCACTCCGAGATGGCCCAGCCCGCCGATGCCATGCACTGCAACGAGATCTCCGGCGCGCGCGCCTGAATTTCGCAAGGCGTTGAAGACCGTGACGCCCGCGCACATGAATGGTCCTGCTTCTTCGGCCGGCAGTTCATCAGGAATTGCAGCCAGCGCCGTCACTGGCGCGATCATGTACTCGGCATACCCGCCATCAAAGTCGATGCCCGTGACCTTTCGATTGACACACATCGCAAAGTCTCCACGCCGGCACTGTTCGCACACAAAACAATGTCCGCCATGCCAGCCGACCCCAACGCGCTGACCTCTGGTCCACGCAGTGACGTTCTCGCCCACTGCATCGATGCGACCCGCGATTTCATGGCCAGGGACGCGCGGATATTGAAGCCCCGGCCAGAGACCTTCTTTGACCAGAGAATCGCTGTGGCAAATACCGCATGCCTCAATCTTCACACGTACTTCGCCGGTACTCGGGTCAGGTACATCGCGCTCTATCAACTCCCAGTCTCCACCGGGGTTACTTATCTGCGCTGCTTTCATTTTCGTGGTCATAACTGCTCCCTATTTCATTGGCCTCGCTTCGGCAATCGCAAGACGTTAGCTTAATGCCGGGTCAACAACGTTTCATAAGAGATCAACCCAGCCCTCCGGCGACATGGACGATTTCTCCGGTAATCCATCCGCTATCCGAAGACGCCAGAAAAGCCGCGACCGGCGCAATGTCCTGCGGTTGCCCAAGGCGACCGAGCGGTGTTTGTGCAATCATCTGCTTCTCAAAGTCGCTTCCGGCGAATCCCAGCGTGTGAAAGCCTTCAGTCTCGACTCCACCTGGATTGATCGAGTTCACGCGAATCTTCTTTGGCCCAAGTTCCTTGGCCAATACCCGGGTAATTGTACTCACTGCACCCTTGGTCGCCGCGTAAACTACACTCGTCGGCGGCGTCAGCGAAGTTACGCTTGAACCAATATTGACGACGCTGCCGCCGTCGTTGCCAAAGTACTTCACTGCCTCACGCGTTGCCAGGATGATGCCCAAAACGTTGGTATTGAACTGCCGATGAAACTCATCCTCAGTGACTTCTTCGAGAGGCGCGAACCGATAAACGCCGGCGTTATTGACTAGAATATCGAGCCGGCCGAATACCTTGTTCGCTTCGGCAAACAGACGCTCGATGTCTTCTGTCTTCGCCACGTCTCCCTGAACGGCGATAGCTTTGCCACCGTGCGCGGCAATCTCATTCACCACTTGACCCGCGCCTTCTTTTGAAGAGGCGTAGTTGACCACGACGGCCGCGCCTTCGGCGGCAAGTTGTTTGGCAATACCCGCGCCTATGCCTTTCGAGGCGCCCGTAACCACCGCTACTTTTCCCACAAGTCTCTTGCTTTCCATTTCTCTGTCCTTTCTTTCTTGTCTTAACAATTCTGCTGATTATCTTCCTGAGGCTTGATCACCTCTGAGCGTCATCACTGTACTGGTAACTTGCGCAACCAACTTGTCATCGTCTCGAAGAATGTCGCAGACGTATCGACTAATCTGTCGCCCTACATTCACAGGTTTGGCGGCCGCGCGAATCCGGCCATTCCAAACCGGACGAAAGAAGTTGATCTGCAGATCGATACTGGTGAAGCTTTCGTCCTCGTCCAAAGTGGTCGCGTGGGCCGTCCCGATCGCGGCATCAGCGATGTCGCACAACACGCCGCCGTGGATCGTGCCCATCGGGTTCGCGTGCTTGTCCGTGTCAACAACGATTTCCATCGTGGCTGTGCCAGGACCAACTTCGATCAACCTAAAGCCGAGCGTTTTGGCAATAGCCGGCGGATAGATAAATCGTGATTCCGCAGACCCAGCATCACCGTTGCCGGCAACCAGTTTGAAGAATTCCAAATTAGCGAGCTTGCTCATCTTCATTCCTCAGATCGTTCAAATACGAAGGCGGCATGCGTACCGCCAAAACCGAAATCATTTGAGAGCCTGGTAATTCACCGGCACAATCGGAGGTGCTCAAGTACCGCCCCGCCCTGATTCCCGTTACTGATCCGGCCCTTCGATAAAGTTCTTGAGCACCCGAGCGCGCGACGGATGTCTAAGTTTTCTGAGTGCCTTGACTTCAATCTGCCTAATGCGCTCGCGGGTGACCTGGAAATCTTCGCCCACTTCTTCCAGCGTTCGTTCACGGCCCTCGGTGTCCAATCCAAACCGCAGTCGTATGACCTTTTCTTCTCTGGGACTCAAAGTTTGGAGGACGTCGCCCGCAACGTCGCGTAGGTTAGACGTGATTACTCGTTCCGCCGGATTGACGGTTGATCGATCTTCGATCAGATCGCCGAATTGAGAATCTCCGCCCTCGCCAATTGGTGTTTCCAGCGAAATGGGTTGTTGCGTGAGCTTGAGGGCCTTGTCAACTTTCTCTACCGAAACTCCCATCCTTCCGGCAATCTCTGCGGCGGTTGGTTCACGTCCCAGATCACGCACCAGCTCACGCGTCGCGGTCTTGACCTTATTCAGCGCTTCGATCATATGAACCGGAACGCGAATCGTGCGAGCCTGATCGGCGATCGCTCTAGTGATCGCCTGACGGATCCACCAGGTCGCATAAGTAGAGAACTTGTAGCCACGCCGCCAGTCAAATTTCTCGACGCCTCTCATGAGGCCAAGATTTCCCTCCTGAATCAGATCGAGAAAACTGAGGCCCCGATTTTGATACTTCTTGGCGATCGATACGACCAGCCTGAGGTTGGCTTCCGTGAGTTCGTGCTTCGCCTGAGCCGCCGCCTGAGCTTCACCGACGGCAATCATCCGTTGCGAGCGTTTGATCTCCAGAGGCGAGACGTGATGCTCAACTTCGATCTCTTTGAGCCGGCGCCTGCTCTCACGAATCTGTCGCGTGAATTCTTTCTTGTCGTGATCCTTTACGCGCTTACCGCCGAGCTTCTCGATATAGTTAGCGATCCGCAGCTCAAGCCCGCGAACCTCTTTCTGAATTGCGCCAATCGCGTCTGTAAGACGCTTGCGCGCCGGTTCTTTCAGAGAAAGTGCAGCGATCTCTTGAGCTACATCAAGCCGGGTTCGCGCCAGCTTCCGCTTTAAGCGCGAGAGCTTTTTAGATTTTTTGCCGCGGCTTAGTTTGTGTTCGAGCCGGAGCTGCCCGGACTCTCTAAGACCGCGTTGATAAAGCTTGCGAATGCCTTGCAGACTCGCAATCGTTTGCTGAAGATATTCATCCCCCCGGTCTTCCTGCTCGTCGATCTCGGAGTCGTCAGAGTAATTAACGACATCCCGAATGCCAATCCTTCCCGCTTCCAATTCTTCGCCGATTCTCAAGAGTTCGGCCACGGCAATCGGCGAGCGGGATATGGCTCTTTGCGCCCTTTTTAGTCCCGCCTCGATCCGCTTGGCGATCGAGACTTCCTGTTCGCGTTTTAGCAGCGGCACCGTCCCCATTTCACGCAGATAAAACCTGACCGGGTCGGAGCCCTTATCCAACTCACCCGCCGAAAGATCGAGTTCTGAGTCTTCACTCTCTTGCTCTACAGACGAAGCGACGTTGTCGTCCAAAAGAGCTTCCGCATCATCCGCCGGAGACTCGAGTTTCTCTATCACATCGCTTAAATCTTCCGGCAAAATGGATTCGGTGAGCAGGTCCTCACCGATCTTCTCAAAGTCGCGCGCGTCCAAACTTATCAAGCCGATACCACCTTGTTCCTTTTCAATCCTGATCAAATCAGTGCCTCCATTCCTCGTACTTCCGAGTCTTGATTCAAAATGTTCTTCTCACGATACCTCTGATCTGCTAATTAGTTCGATTCCGTGATTCCTCCGGCATCACTTCAATAGCCAACTTGTCGGTGCCTCGGATTACCGTCAGTGACGACCTCCGTGCGATCCGTTCCTCAGTCAAAAGCTTGTGCAGATCGTCAATGCCCGCAATCGGTCGATCGTCAAAGGCAATGATGATGTCGCCCTCGCGCACGCCACCTTTTCTTGCGGGACTATCATTTTCGAAAGAGATGACGAAAATCCCGCTTTCAACCGCGAGGTCGTAGTAGCGAACAATGCGACGCGGCAGAGGCACATTCTGTCCCGCCAGACCGATATAGCTGCGACTGACTTTGCCATCGCGAATGAGACGGCTAGCGACGAACTTAAAGCAGATTCCCTGCGCCGGCAGAATCATCGCAGTGTTCACGCCGATGACCTCGCCACGGGAGTTAACCAGTGGCCCACCGGAATTTCCGGGATTGAGCGCGGCGTCAGTTTGAATCACGGCGTCCATCAATCGGCCGGACTGCGCCCGCAGCGATCGCCCAAGTGCGCTTACTACTCCGGCGGTGACGCTGTATTGAAAGCCATACGGGTTGCCGATCGCAATCACCAGTTGTCCGACGCGAATCCTTTGCGCCTCGCCAAGCTGCGCGGGAACCAGGTTGGGCGCATTGATTCGGATAACCGCAAGATCGGTATCCGGATCGTCGCCAATTAAGTCCGCCTGGTGCTTATGACCGTCCGCAAGGGTCACTTCGATTTTC
>QHXG01000292.1:0-8562 GCA_003222845.1 Acidobacteriota bacterium
CACCCAGCATGATCTGCATAATTCTAATCTCGGCGCGTTGGCCGCTGTCGATATCGGTGGTGAAGTTGAACAGTTCAGCATCCTGGCCCGCGCCCGCAGTGTCGAACAAATCCTTTACCATAATCAACGCGCCACCATGGTGCTGAATCATCCCGGTCAAAAACAGTTGGTCGAACTCCGCGCCCTTTGCTTTTCTTAAAGCCTCCATCTGCTTCGGCGTAAGCATGCCGGGCATAAGCATCGGCTGGCTCGACATATTCATACCCGGCATATTCATGCCAGGCATGTCCATACCTGACATTTTCGGCATCGGCATCTCAGTAGGCGCACCTCGCGCCTCGAGCCAGCGCTTCATAAATCTTATTTCTTCCGACTGCGAATGGCTGATGCGCGCGCCGAGCAAGCGCAGCTCCTTGTTCTCAGTGCGCGTCTCGATGAGTGCCGTCATTTCCACAGCTTGCGCGTGATGCATGATCATACCCTGCATAAACTCCACGTCCTTCGGCGAATGTGGCGGTAGTGTGGCCCTCGTCGATGGCGGCAGTGTCCGGGTCGGCTGGCCCGGCGCACCTGGCTGCACCACGACTGGCGGCGCAGGATCGGCCTGCTGTGCGTAGATTGGCAGCGAGAACAGGCCCGCGATAGCACTAGCGGCCACCAGCCCGCTTCGCCACGCTCCGCCTCCCATTACTGACTGGAGCTTAAGTTGGCCCTTAAAACAAAACGACTTCATCGGCGCGAATGGTTAAGCATTGAGGGTTTCAATTTATCACAAAGCGCCGCTAAGGGCACTTGGCGCGCTTGGGTCACGCGTCCGATTCGGGTGCAACGGCTGTTGGCGTATCAAAAGCTAGCAAGTTAACTTCGACTCGGCTACAATTGCCACTCCATCTAAGAGGACCCTCGAAACGGTTCCTTTCCAAGCAGGCAGCCAGCACCTTAAGAAAGCCAGCACGTGAGCACATCGATTTCGCCTGGCGATCGAGTAGGCCACTAACGCCACTAACAAACCGCTCGGCGACGGCGGGAAGGACGAGGTCTATCTGGCGCACGATAGGTAGGACATTTATCGCTTACCTGTTTATCAGCCTGTCATTTGACGGGCTGATAAAAAAGAGACAAGCGCTTCGGTGGCGGCTATCAGAGAGCAATCGGACCCGCAGTTAACAGATGACTCTCGTCAATCAAACTATTTCACAATACAAAGTCTTATCTTTACTCGGCGAAGGCGGGATGGGCGAGGTCTATCGCGCGCGCGACGCGAAACTCGGCCGCGACGTTGCAATTAAGGTTTTGCCCGCGGCATTCTCTGCGGACGCCGAACGGCTGCGACGTTTCGAGCAGGAGGCGCAAGCCGCCGGCGCGCTCAATCACCCCAACATCCTGGTCATCTTTCACATCGGTACGCATGAAGGCGCGCCTTACATTGTCTCGGAATTTTTGGAAGGTGAGACCTTGCGCGAGCGCATGGCCGGCGCCGCCCTGCCGCAACGAAAAGCGATTGATTACGCGTTGCAAACTGCTCACGGTCTCGCCGCAGCGCACGCGAAAGGAATCGTCCATCGCGATCTGAAGCCGGATAATCTT
Organism: Acidobacteriota bacterium; assembly: GCA_003222845.1. Lineage (GTDB taxonomy): Bacteria > Acidobacteriota > Blastocatellia > Pyrinomonadales > Pyrinomonadaceae > UBA11740. Next base: position 1,588 of record QHXG01000292.1, read on the forward strand.
TTCGTCACGAATGACGGGCGCGTCAAGATTCTCGATTTTGGTCTCGCGAAGTTGACTGCAACCAGCGATGGAACTCAATCACAAACCGAAGTGCCTACTCGAAAGGTGAACACCGACCCCGGCACTGTGATGGGGACGATGGGCTACATGTCGCCGGAGCAACTGCGCGGCAAGACGGCCGATCATCGTTCGGACATCTTTTCGTTTGGCGCGATTCTCTACGAGATGCTCTCGGGCAAGCGCGCATTCCGCGGCGACTCGATGGCTGAAACAATGAGCGCGATCCTGCGCGAAGATCCACCAGACCTTTCCGAGACGAACAAGACGGTATCGCCGGCACTCGAACGCGTCGTTCATCACTGTCTGGAAAAGAATCCCGATGAGCGATTCCATTCGGCGCGCGATCTGGCGTTCGCGATCGAGAGCCTTTCGGGGACCGCAACCAGTTCCGGTCAAACGATGACGGCTATGACCTCGCTGTCTTCGCGATCGAGGATCAGCAAAAAGTTGCCTTGGATCGTCGCCGCACTTTTCGCCCTGGCGCTGATCGCGGCGCTACCATTCGTCTTTCTGTACTTCCGACGCGCGACTGAGGGCGTGCGCGCCGTGCGCCTGACCATTCCGGCGCCAGAGAAAGGGGTGATTCCTGGTCTCAGCGTCTCGCCCGACGGGGGGCGCGTGGTTTACGGCGCGCCCAACCCGGAGGGCAAAATCGTCCTCTGGTTGCGCCCGCTCGACTCCCTCGCCGCGCAGCCGCTACCCGGCGCAGACCGCCCCTTCTTCAATACATTCTGGTCGCCCGACGGCCGCTTCGTCGCCTTCGTCAGCGACGGCGACAACAAGCTGAAGAAGATTGACGTGACGGGCGGCCCGCCCCAGACGCTCGCCGCCGCGCCCAACTGGCGCGGCGGGACGTGGAGCCGCGACGGCGTAATCGTCTTCGCGCCTTCCGCCGAGGGGCCGCTCTACCGCGTGTCGGCGGCGGGCGGGGAGGTGACGCCCGTGTCGGCGCTCGACGAGTCGCGCGGGGAGACTTCTCACCGCTACCCGTACTTTCTGCCCGACGGTCGCCACTTCCTCTACCTCGCCCGCTGCGTGCAGACGGAGAACAATGCCATTTATGTCGGCTCGCTCGACTCGAAGGAGACGAAGCGCCTCTTGAGCGCCGATTCGAGCATGGCCTACTCGCCGCCCGGCTACCTGCTCTACGTGCGCGGCGGGACTCTGCTGGCGCAAGGTTTCGACGCTGACAAGCTCGAGCTTGCGGGCGAGCCCGTCCAGCTCGCCGCGCGCGTCAGATACGCCGCCAGCAACGCTTTAGCGGACTTCTCCGTTTCGGAGAACGGCGTCCTGGTCTATTACGCGGGCGAGGAGGTCGAGAAGGCACAGCTCACCTGGGTTGACCGCGGCGGCAAGCAGATCGCGACGGTCGGGCAGCCGGGCAGCTACGTGGTACTTCGGCTCTCGCCGGACGACAAGCGGGTGGCGCTGCCTCAGCGCGATCCTCAAACCAAGACGTTAGACATCTGGCTGATGGAACTCGCGCGCGGCACCCTCTCGCGCTTCACGTTCGACCCCGCGAGTGACAACTTCCCTGTCTGGTCGCCCGACGGAACGCGCATCGTTTTCGCGTCAAGCCGGGGCGGGCATAACGACCTCTATGGGAAGCCTTCGAGCGGCGCGGGCAATGATGAGGAGCTTCTCAAGTCGGGCGAACAGAAAGCCCCGCTGGATTGGTCGCAGGACGGGCGGTTCATCGCCTACCAAGTCCTGTCGGCGAAGACGCGCGAGGACATCTGGATTCTGCCGCTCGACGGAAACCGGCAGCCGTTCCCGTTTCTCCAAACGCCTTTCACCGAACAAGGCGCACAATTCTCCCCCGACGGTCGGTTGATAGCGTACACGTCTAACGAAACGGGAACACGCGAGGTGTACGTGCAGAGCTTCCCCGCGGCGGGCGGCAAGTGGCAGATTTCGTCGGGCGGCGGCACCATGCCGAAATGGCGTCGCGACGGGAAAGAGCTGTTCTACACGAACGGGGGGAAGCTCATGTCGGTCGAGGTGAAAACCGGCGGCTCGACCTTCGATGCGGGCACCCCCACCGTGCTCTTCGAGAACCGGGCCTTTGCGCTGCGCGGCCCCGCGGCGGCTTTCGACGCCACCGCCGACGGGCAGCGGTTCCTCGTCCCCATCCCCGTCGAAGAAACGACCTCCACGCCCATCACCGTCGTCTTGAACTGGACGGCCGGACTCAGGAAATGACCATTGCAACTGGAACAAAACTCGGCCGTTATGAAATCCGCTCGCAACTCGGCAAGGGCGGGATGGGCGAGGTGTATCTGGCGCACGATACCAAGCTTGATCGCAAAGTGGCGTTGAAGATTCTGCCCGCGGAGGTTGCCGCTCATCAAGACCGCATGCGCCGCTTTGTGCAGGAAGCGAAGACCGCGTCGGGGCTGAACCATCCGAACATCCTCACGATTTACGAAATCGAGCAGATCGACTCGGTAAATTTCATCGCGACTGAGTTCATTGACGGCGTGACGCTCCGCCAGCGTATGAGAAACGCGCCGATGAAGCTCCGCGAAGTCCTCGATGTCGCGGTGCAGATCGCGAGTGCGCTCTCGGCGGCCCACGCAGCGAACATTGTGCATCGCGACATCAAGCCTGAGAACACCATGCTGCGGCGCGACGGCATCGTGAAGGTTCTGGATTTCGGTTTGGCGAAACTAACCGAGCGAGTGCCGCCAGACTCGGTTGACACTGAGGCGCCAACGAGCTTCAAGACAGACCCGGGTACCGTGGTTGGAACAGCAATCTACATGTCGCCAGAGCAGGCGCGCGGACTCGACGTGGATTCGCGCACGGACATTTTCAGTCTCGGTGTGTTGATTTACGAGATGGTCACTGGGCGTTTGCCGTTCGAAGGCTCGAATACAAATGAAATCCTGGCGTCGATTCTGAGCGACAATGAGCCGTTGCCACTCGCCCGCTACGCGCGGGAAGTACCGGCGGAGTTTGAACGCATTGTCTCAAAGGCCCTGCGCAAGAACAGGGACGAACGATATCAGACGATCAAAGACCTGCTAATCGATTTGAAGAGCCTTGGGCAGGAGTTGGAATTCGAACGAAAGCTTGCACGCTCTAAGGCGCCGAACGCCAAAAGCGCGCCGATGACCGAAGCACAAACGGAGACCAGTCCCGTGATTGAATTGGGGGTGCGCCCAACTATCGGTGAGAGTGGACCGACGAGCGCGATTCACATCAGCAACAGAGCCGCCTTAATCGCCGTCGCCCTATTGATCGTGGCATTAGTTGGAGCCTACATCTACTTTATGCGCGGAAGTGAAAACCGTGGGGTAATCAATTCCGTCGCCGTTTTACCGTTTGCCAATACCAGCAACGATCCAAACGCTGAATACCTGTCGGACGGAATTTCCGAAGCGCTGATTAATAGCCTGACCGAGTTGCAGCAATTGCGCGTCGTCGCGCGCACGACAGCCTTTCGCTATAAAGGTAAAGAGGTCGATCCGCAAACTGTGGGTCGCGAGTTAAACGTGCGCGCGGTGCTGATGGGCCGAGTGCGTCAATTGGGAGATTCGCTGAACGTTCAAGTGGACTTAGTGGATACGACGACGGGCGCGCAGCTCTGGGGGCAGGAGTACGAACGAAAAGCCTCGGACTTGCTCTCTCAAACCATCGCGCGTGAGGTTATCGACAAGCTGAGATTGAAGTTATCTGGCGATGAGGAGCAGAAACTTGCCAAGCGCGATACCAAGAATGCCCTGGCCTACCAGCACTACTTGAGGGGGCGCTATTTCCAGGACAAGCGCACTGCCGATGCCTTGAAGAAAGCAATCGAAGAGTTTCAACAGGCGATTAATCGAGATCCAGATTACGCTCTGGGCTATGTAGGGCTCGCTGATTCCTACTCGATGTTGGAACAGGTTGCCGGCATGCCCACAAGCGAGACGTTGCCGAAAGCCAGAGCCGCTGCGGACCACGCGCTGGCGATCGATGACTCTCTTTCCGAGGCATACGCTTCTTCAGCGAAAATCTATGAACAGTTGTTGCGCTGGTCCGAAGCTGAAGAAGAATACAAACGCGCGATCAGCTTAAACCCTAACTACCCGACGGCCCATCAGAGGCTTGCTCTTTATCTCAGAACCAGACTGCGATTTGATGAAGCGATGAGTGAGATCAAACGAGCGCAGGAGCTTGATCCACTCTCGCCAACTATAAGCGCCAATGCCGCTTTTGCGTACCTGCTCAAGAACGACCTCAATGCGGCGATTGAACAAGACAAGAAGATTATCGAACTCGATCCCGGTTTTTGGATCGCGCACAATGACATGGGCTGGGCATACCTCAAACAACGGCGTTATGAAGAGGCCACTGCTGAGTTTCAGAAAGCTGTCGACTCATCCGCCAGAGCGAGTCTGACCTTGGGTAACTTAGGGCATTGCTACGGCGTGACGGGAAGACGCGCAGAGGCGCTCCGATTGATTCAGGAACTCGAAGATAGATATACAAAGCAGGAGGCCATCGGGTTTTTTATAGGCACCGTGTATGCGGGACTTGGCGACAAAGATAAGGCGTTCGCCTGGCTCGAGAAAGATTTTCAGCAACGCAGCGGTCAGTTGCCATTTATTAGGTGGTGGCCCAATTTTGAAAGCCTCCGCAGCGACTCGCGCTACGACGATCTTGTGCGCCGCATGGGGCTTCAACCGTAGCTTTCGAGCGCGGTGAGATGTCGCCGCTTTCCTAAATGACTTTAACTGCCGGCACAAAACTCGGCCGCTACGAAATCCGCTCCCAACTCGGCGAGGGCGGAATGGGCGAGGTGTATCTGGCGCAGGATACAAAGCTCGATCGAAGAGTAGCTTTGAAAGTTCTGCCTGCCGAAGTCGCGGCCAATCATGATCGGATGCGGCGTTTCATGCAGGAAGCAAAAGCCGCTTCGGCGTTGAACCATCCAAACATCATCACGATTCATGAGATCGAGCAGATCGACTCGGTGAATTTCATCGCCACTGAATTCATCGACGGCGAGACGCTGCGCCAGCGTCTGCGAAAAGCGCCGGTGAAGCTTGGTGAAATGCTCGATGTCGCTGCGCAGATCGCCAGTGCGCTCTCGGCTGCTCACGCCGCGGGCATCGTGCATCGCGACGTTAAGCCCGAGAACATCATGCTGCGGCGGGACGGCATCGTGAAGGTGCTGGATTTCGGACTTGCGAAACTAACAGAGCGATTGCCGCCAGATTCGGTGGATACGGAAGCGGCGACGGAGGCGCTGGTGCAAACGGAACCGGGAGTGGTGATGGGGACGGTCGCGTACATGTCGCCGGAACAGGCGCGAGGAATGGCAGTAGATGCGCGGACAGACATCTTCAGTCTCGGTATCGTGCTGTATGAGATGGTGGCCGGATGTTTGCCGTTTGCAGGCTCAACGTCGAGCGAAGTGCTGGCTGCGATTCTCAGCGAGAAAGACCCTCAACCGCTAGCGCGTTATTCAAGAGAAGTACCCGCCGAACTCGAGCGGCTCGTGATGAAGACTCTGGCTAAAGACAGAGACGAGCGGTACCAGACGGCGAAAGATTTGCTCATTGATCTGAAGGGGTTGAAGCAGAAGCTTGTGGTTGACGCGGCAATCGAACGCAGCGCCCCGCCTCAGTTAGCCGGGGGCGGCGAGGCGAAGCCTACCGACGGTCGGGTCGTCTCGACTGCGCCGGGCGCGGCTGCACAGACCGAGGTTGCAGGCGCGCCTACCAACTCGAGCGCGGAATACATCATCAGCGAAATCAAGCGGCACAAGCGCAGTCTCACCGTTGCGCTGGCGGTTCTGCTGCTCGCCGCGGTTGGCTTCGGCTATTGGTTCTCCGCCCGCCGTGCGTCGAACGCAACACAGATCGAGTCAATTGCCGTGCTGCCGTTTGTAAATGCGAGCGGCAACAGTGATGTCGAGTATTTGTCCGATGGCTTGACCGAATCGCTCATCACCAGTCTCTCGCAACTGCCCAAGCTTTCGGTCAGAGGGCGCAGCTCGGTGTTTCGCTACAAGGGCAAAGATGCTCCGGCGCAGCAAGTGGGCAAAGAACTTAACGTGCAAGCGATTTTGAATGGGCGGGTGGTGCAACGCGGCAATGATTTGACGCTGCATATCGAGTTGGTTGATGTGGACACGGAAACGGCTTTGTGGAGCGGCGACTACAATCGCTCCATGACAAACCTTGTTTCGTTGCCAAGCGAGATTGCGCGTGACGTGTCACAGAAGCTGCGAGTGCGGTTGTCGAGCGCGGACGAACAGAAGGTGGCGAAGAACTTCACGGCAAACACGGAAGCCTATCAGCTTTATCTGAAAGGCCGCTTCTACTGGAATAAGCGAACAACGGAAGGATACAAGAAAGCCATCGAGCACTTCGAGCAAGCGATAGATAAAGATCCCTCGTATGCTCTGGCGTACGCCGGATTGGAGACTGCTATAGCTTGCTAGGCAGGTTCGGTGTATCTCCGCCGAAGGAGGTAATGGCAAAGGCGAAGGCAGCGGCCGTCAAGGCTCTCGAGATAGACGATGAGCTTGCCGAAGCCCACGCGTCTCTGTCCCAAGTCAAATGGAATTATGACTGGGACTTTCAAGGCGGCGAGAAAGAAATCGAGCGGGCCATTGAGCTGAATCCGAACTATGCGATTGCCCACTTTTGGAATGCCATCCATTTAGCAGAGGTGGGGCGGCACGGCGAAGCAATGGCGAGGATAAGACGAGCACAGGAGCTTGACCCGCTCTCACTGATCATCAGCGGGGACACGGGCATGATTCTCTACCTGGCGCGCCGCTATGATGAGGCTATAGAACAATGTCGGAGAACGCTCGAGATGGACCAGAATTTTTTTCGGGCGCGCCTATGGCTCGGGCGGGCCTATGAGCAAAAAGGGATGTATGAGGAAGCAATCGCAGAATTTCTAAAGGCGAGGCAA
>QHXG01000292.1:8577-10919 GCA_003222845.1 Acidobacteriota bacterium
AACCCCATTACCTTAGCGTGGATCGGCCATGCTTACGCGGCGTCGGGAAAGAGAAGCGATGCGTTGAAGGTACTCGATCAACTGAAGCAATTGTCAAAACAAGTGTATGTAGATTCGTACTACGTAGCAGCAATACACGCAGCACTTGGAGAAAAAGACCAAGCATTCGAATTACTTGAAAAAGCTTATGTGGAGCGCTCCAGTTGGCTAAGCCGGCTTAAAGTTGATCCAATATTCGACGGCCTGCGCTCGGACCCGCGATTCGCCGATGTGGTGCGCCGCGTCGGTCTGCCGCAGTGATTCGATTGAAGAGAAGCCTTTGAGTTTGATTACCGGCACACATCTCGGTCGCTACGAAATCCGCTCGAAGTTAGGCGCGGGCGGAATGGGTGAGGTGTATCTGGCTGAAGACACTCGATTGCATCGCAAGGTTGCCCTGAAGATTCTTCCTGCTGAAGTTGCTTTGAATCAGAAGTTGAGAGTTCAAGTTTTTAGCTTGCTTCGTTCGGGATTGACAACCTAAAGGTTGAACTCTAAACAGGTACAACCATGAAACGCTGCCCTGCATGCAAACGAGTTGAGCTCGACGACACGCTCGCGTTTTGTCGCGTCGACGGCACGCCTCTCGTCAGCGATTCAGGATTAGCCATCGCGGACGCCGACACTGTGAAGTTTGGCTCTGCGCCAGTAGCGAGTGAAGTCAAAACAAGCGTCCTGCCGCAAACGCTTACTGATTCAGACATCAACCGGCCCACTGCACCGACGACGGTGCTTCCGGCGCAAAGCACGTCCGGCAGAACTCGCGAGCTGAGCAAGCTTGAGTGGCGCAAAGCTTCCTTGCTGGTGCTCGCCGCGATCATCATTGTGGCGATTGCAGGGCTGGCTTATTACTACTACACGCACCAGAGCAACGCCGCAATTAATTCGATTGCGGTCCTTCTGTTTCAAAACACCAGTGGCGATCCAAACCTCGATTACCTCTCTGATGGCGTGAGTGAAAGCATCATTAACTCCCTTTCGCGAATGTCCCAGTTGAAGGTCATGGCGCGCAGCACGATGTTTCGCTTCAAGGGACGCGAGCGGGACCCGCAGGCAGTGGGCAAAGAACTCGGCGTAGGCGCCGTGATGACCGGACGAATGTTGCAACAGGGCGAGAACCTGACTGTCAGCGTGGAATTGGTTAACGTCGCGGACGGGACGCAGTTGTGGGGCGAGCAATACAACCGTCGTTCTGCAGATCTCGCAACGGTGCAGCAGGAAATTGCGCGCGACATTTCCGAGCGCTTGCGGCTGCGGTTGTCGGGCGAAGAGCAGCAACTAAACAAAGGCGGCACAAACAATACCGAAGCCTATCAGTCCTATCTGCGGGGTCGTTTTTACTGGAACAAGCGCACCGGCGACGGTTTTAGAAAGGCCATCGAGCACTTTCAGCAGGCGATAGACCGCGACCCGAACTATGCTCTGGCCTACGACGGACTAGCCGATTGCTACTTGCTGTTGGAACAATACGCGAGCACTCCCGCGAGCGAAACACTGCCTAAAGCGAAAGCCGCAGCCGAGCGCGCTCTCCAGATTGACGACTCGTTGGCAGAAGCACACGCCTCGCTTGCTTGTTATTACGATCAATCGTGGCGCTGGGACGAAGCTGAAAAGGAGTTCAAGCGGGCGATCAGCCTGAATCCGAATTACCCAACCGCGCACCACTGGTATGAAATTCATTTGCGCTTAATGGGAAGGCTCGATGAGGCGCTGGCAGAAATCAAGCGCGCGCAGGAACTTGATCCTCTTTCGCCCACTCTCTATGTCAATGTCTCGTTTGTATATTTTCTCAAGAACGACCTCGGTTCGGCGCTGGAGCAGGCCAAGCGAGGTGTGGACCTCGATCCGAACTATCCCATAGCTCACCAAACAATCGGTAGGGTCTACATCAAGCAACGCAGGTATGCGGAAGCAGTCGCCGAGTTCCAGCAAGATGTGGCAATGGACCGAACCGCTCATGCGCTCAAGGACCTGGGCAACGCTTATGCAGTCGCGGGCCGACGTGATGAAGCGCTGGCCGTAGTGAAAGAGCTTGAGGAAAAGTACCAGAAGCATGAATCGCTCGGGCAATATGTCGCTTTAGTCTATGCGGGTCTGGGCGATCTGCGACAGGCATTTGCCTGGCTTGAAAAAGATTTCCAGGCTCACAGTGGTGAATTGAGCTCTGTGATAGAAGAGCCGGGCTTCGATCCTATCCGCGACGATCCGCAGTACGCGGACCTGTTGCGCCGGATGGGGCTCAGGCCTTGGAAAACATAGGATGAAACCCCTCTTGCCCGGCACCCAGCTAAAGCAGGGTGTGA
>QHXG01000842.1:0-1405 GCA_003222845.1 Acidobacteriota bacterium
AGGCGAGTTTCGAGCGCCTTCCGAACTCGACTGTTAAGCCTACTGTCTTTGAACCGGAGCCGGAGCTCCTTTCGTCGGGCACAACCGACACCCTAAACCCCCTAAATCCGAAGTCCAACGCTGCAGCCCCGGTTCTGACCTCTGACCTCCGACCTCTGACCTCTGTGGTCGCGACTCCTGCGTTAGAAGTCGAAGTCTTACGGCTCTTGAACCAGGCGGGCGCGGATATGGGTGAGCAGATAAGCGTCACGCACACTACTGATGGCCGGCTGAGTGTTGAAGGACTCGCGGAAACGCCACAGCGCAAGCAGGAGCTTCTTGATGCTCTGAGCGAGTTAAGAAGTAATCCGGCGGTAAAGATCGATATTCAAACTCTCGATGAAGCATTAGCGCGTCAACCGAAAGGTCAAAATTCGTCTGGCTCAATCAGTGTTCAAACATCACAGCCAAGCTCCAACACCTTGCCTGTCGATAAGGAGTTGCGCCAGTACTTCGCAGCGCGAAACGTTTCTGAAGCTCAAACTGATGAAGCTATTCACCAATTCGCCAGCCGCGCGATTCGCCGATCGCTACAGATTGTGCAGCATGCGAAAGCACTAAAGACCCTCGCTCAACGATTTTCGCCTGAAGAGTTGCAAACCCTGGACGCTGATGCAAAGAGCAAGTGGCTGTTGCTAATCAAACAGCACGCGCAAGCCTTGCAGCAGGAGAGTGCCGCTATGCGCCGGGAAATTGGACCTCTTTTCCCCTTTGCATCCCAAAGTGCGAGTGAGTCGGCAGTGATTAAGAGTGACGCGGATTTGGCGCGAGCGGCCGAACATCTCTTTCAGATGTGTTCTGAAAACGATCGCGTGATTCTTTCGGCCTTCTCCATTTCCTCAGATTCTTCCCAAGCTTCTTCAATCAAGAGCGTTACGTTCTGGCGATCACTTCAAGAGGCCGAGACTCTGGCCGTGCGCATTTCCGATTTCCGATTTTAGATTTGTGAGAAGGAGAACATTCATGACAGCCAGTTACGCCTTGCGCATCACCACTCGCAGTTTGCTCCTCCTGGCCCTTTGCGCTTTTGCCTCTGCCAGTGCAGGCGCGCAGTCAGCAACGGCGACCCTCAGCGGAACCGTTGAGGATCAAAATGGTGCCGTCGTACCAGGCGCTACTGTAACAGCGGTGAATACTGCGACAGCTTTGGAGCGACATACGACCACCGACAGCGGAGGCAATTACACAATTCCCTTGTTGCCGGCTGGTACCTACATCGTTCGAGTAGAGGCTCAGGGGTTTGCGCCGGTTCGCGTCGAGAATACCGTTCTGAACATCGGCGATCAGAAGAGGCTGCGAATCCAACTGAAGGCTGGAGATATCAAGGAAGCAGTTACAGTGCAATCCGACACGTTGACGATCAATC
>QHXG01000842.1:1588-2235 GCA_003222845.1 Acidobacteriota bacterium
AACTATTACACCGTGGACGGTGTGAGTGGCAATGTGGGGGCAACTGCGGGTTTGAACATGATAATCGGGGCAGGCCCTAGCGGTTCGGTGCCTGCTGCTACTGCTTTAGGAACCACGCAGGCTCTGGTCTCAGTGGATGCTCTCCAGGAGTTTCGCGTGCAAAGCTCTAGCTACTCGGCGGAATACGGACGCAATCCTGGCGGTCAGTTCGCGTTTGAGACGAAGTCGGGCACCAATCAATGGCATGGGTCGGCTTTTGAATACTTGCGGAATGGTGCCCTCGACGCGCAAGACTGGTTCAGTAACTACTTTGGTTTGAGGCAACCCGCCCTTCGACAGAACGATTTTGGCGGCACACTTGGCGGCCCGCTCTATCTGCCGCGCTTTGGCGAGGGAGGTCCGAGTGTTTACAACGGCAAGAACAAGGCGTTCTTCTTCTTTTCCTACGAGGGGCTGCGTCTGGTTGCGCCCCAGGCAGCTACCGTGACCTTCGTGCCTGACGCCGCGTTGAGAGCAAGTGCACCGGCAGCCCTTCAGCGCGTGTTGAATGCCTTTCCCCTGCAAAGTCCCAATGGCATAGACGACACTGCGAACGGCGTTGCTCAATTCATAGGAAGTTGGTCGAATCCGAGTTCGATCAATTCCAC
>QHXG01000842.1:2372-2814 GCA_003222845.1 Acidobacteriota bacterium
GCTATACAGCAGATGTCAGTAGCGCCTTAGCGAGTCGCCTCAGCAATGAACTCCGCCTCAATTACAGTTCGAACAAAACTACGACTCGTGAAGTAATCGATTCGTTCGGGGGCAGCACGCCTGTGGATCTGGCGCAGCTCATAGGGTCCAGCGCCAATAGCCAACCAGAAGTTATCCTTCAGTATGGCGGATATCGTATTGTTATGGAGCAGCAGCAGATATCAGCGGTTCAAAAACAATGGAATCTCGTGGACACAGTGGACCTCTCTTGGGCACGTCATCACTTCAAGTTTGGGATCGATTATCGTCGGCTTACTCCGAGTGCGACCCCGCCTAGTACAGCCAACTTGTTTCTCTACTTTAGCAAGGCTGCTGTCCAAGGGAACAAACCCCTCACAATAGGCGTTAGTACTGTCCCTTTTTACCCGTTGTACACAAACTT
>QHXG01000293.1 GCA_003222845.1 Acidobacteriota bacterium
CAGGATTAACAGAATTTACAAGATACGGCGAAACAAAACCAGCCCATCTTGTGAATCCTGTTAATCCTGTCAAAGAGTCACCGGGCTAATTCGTAATCCCCATCTGCCACAGCATGAATGCGTAATCGAACGACGTTTCGTGAATTGCGTCATAACGTCCTGAAGCTCCGCCGTGTCCTGCCCCCATGTTTACTTTCAGCAATAATGGATTGTGATCCGTTTTATAGTCGCGCAGCTTGGCAACGAACTTCGAGCCTTCCCAATACGGCACCTGGCTGTCGTTGAGCGAGACCTTTACCAACATCGCCGGGTAATTCGTCTTGTGAATGTTGTCGTAGGGCGAATATTTCTTCATGTAATCGTAAGCGGCCTTTTCGTTGGGATTGCCCCATTCGATATATTCGGCCGTCGTCAAAGGCAGCGATGCGTCAAGCATCGTGTTCAGCACATCGACGAATGGAACCTGCGCTACGACTGCTTTGAACAAATCAGGTCGCATGTTACTTACGGCGCCCATCAACATGCCGCCGGCGCTGCCACCCTGAATCACCAGACGATCCTTCGAAGTGAATTTGTTGTTCACGAGATGTTCGGCGCACGAAATAAAGTCGGTGAAGGTATTTATCTTGTTCATCATGCGGCCGGCGTCGCGCCAGGGCTCGCCTAATTCGCCGCCGCCGCGAATGTGCGCGATGACGAAAATCACGCCGCGATCGAGCAACGCCAGACGGGATGCCGCGAAGCCCGGTGAAATCGAGATACCGTACGATCCATAGCCGTAAAGCAGCAGCGGCGCCGAACCATCGATCTTCACGTTGCGTCGATAAACCACGGACATGGGAATCTTTGTGCCGTCGGATGCCGTCGCGAACACGCGCTCAGACTTATAGTTCGCTTTATCGAACCCACCGGGCACTTCCGTCTCTTTCATGAGAGTTGCTTTGCGCGTGTTCAGATCGTAATCAAAGACTGAATTCGGTGTCACGAGGGATTGATAGTTGTAACGCAGCACACTGGTATTGAATTCATGATTCGCCCCGAGACTGGCAGCGTAAACCGGTTCGGGAAACTCAATGCGATGGCCCTTGTTGGTCTTGAAGTCGACGACTTCGATTTGCTGCAAGCCGTTTTCCCATTCCGACAGCACCGCGTGGTTGGCAAAGAGATCGATTGAGTCAACTTTCACCAACGGACGATGCGCGACAAACTCTTTCCAGTTCTTCTCTGAAGGATTGGAAACAGGCGCCGTCACGACGCGAAAGTTCTTCGCGCCCTTGTTGGTGCGAATGTAGAAAAGGTCGCCGCGATGATCCACGTCGTATTCGTGCTCAGGCTGGCGTGGGAGAATAATCTTCCATTCGGCGCTCGGGTTGCTTGCCGGAATGTAGCGAAATTCGTCTGAAGTCTTGCTGAACGCCCCGAGCATGATCACAGCCTTGTCCCTGGATCGCTCGACACCGATATCGAACAACTCGTCCTTTTCCTGATAAATCAAATCGTGCTTGTCGGCGCCGACCACGTGCCGGAAGAATTTATCATTTCGTTTGGTTACAGCGTCCTCAGTGACGTAGAAAATCGTTTTGTTGTCCGTGGCCCAGGCGACGCCATCGACACGCTCGATTCGCTCCGGCAACAATTCACCGGTAGTTAGATTCTTGATCTGCAAAGTGTACTGGCGATAGCCCGTGTTGTCGGTGGAGTAAGCCAACAGGTTGCCGTCGTCGCTCGGCACGAACGCGCCAACCGACATGAACTTCTGTCCCTTCGCCATTTCGTTGAGGTCGAGAAGAATCTGTTCGGGAGCGTCCAGAGTGCGATGCTTGCGACTGAAGATCGGATACTGCTGCCCTTCGACCGTGCGGGAGTAGTAGAAGTAGTCGCCCCAGCGATACGGCACGTTCACGTCCGTTTGTTTGATGTGACTGAGAATTTCTTTATACAGCTTGTCCTGCAAAGACTCCGTGGGTTTCATCACCGCGCTGGTGTAAGCATTTTCAGCCTCCAGGTGCGCAATGACTGCGGGACTAGATTTCTCGCGCAGCCAGAAATAGTTGTCGACCAAACGATCGCCGTTGATCGCGGTGATCTTCGGTTTCTTTTCCGTATTCGGAGGTTGCAGCATCGCCGATGGATTTCCATCCTGGGCCATAACTTTGATGAACGCAAATATTGAGATTGATAAGATCGAGAGTAGAAGCAACGGCTTGTGCAATTTCATATTCAGCTCCTGGGAATGAACACGCGAAAGCCGCGTGTATAGAAGAATTGATCTTGTAATGGTTCTCAGAACTCGGTGAATTCCCTTCGTCGTAAGCCTTCGAGGTCAAGTACGCCCGCTTTTGGATCGAGCTTTATCTCCCAGCGCTCCATCGTCAAGGAGCCGATGAGAGCATCGAGCTGATGTCCGTGAGCGCGCCCGAGTTTGTCTATTGGAACCGCATCCGTGAAGAAATCCAACCCCTCAATTCCTTAATGATTCGAGACATTCGTTGATTCTTTTGTTGCGACGAACGGACCGTTCGTCAATCATGCACCGTTCAACCACGGAGCGGATCGCCCCAGCCGGATTGGATGTATTTCCCGTCTTCGACGATGCAGGGTACTGTTGGGTCGCCGCCCGAGAACGAAAACATCTCCGCCCGATACTCGCGATTAGTTTGCGCATCGCGGTCGACAAAAGAAATTCCTTTCGAATTGTAGTAGTCGCGCGCCTGCTGACAGTATGGACAGCCAGGTTTGGTGTAAATAACCAGGGCCAACTTTTCGATTACCTCCGCCGGAGAACTTAGTTTAGCAGCTAGCTGACGGAGATGAGAAGCGAGGTATTTTGGAGTGCGCCGGCAGAGCGCAGCGGCGACGGCGCTTTGGATAGGTAATTAGTTTTGGGAAGAAATCAATCCACAGCGCCGTCGCCGCTGCGCTCTGCCGGCGCACTCCAAAGAAAAAGGGGACGAGTGTGCCTCTTCACTCGTCCCCACAACGTGACCAAGCAGGTTATCCGGATTTCAGCCCCTCAGGGATGAAACTTTAGTCACGCTGATCTTTTGTCAAGACATCGCGCCGGTCGCGGTGAAGGTCGCGGGTGTCGCCGGCAATTTCGCGGCGGTCTTCGCGCAACTCTCTTCGTGATGCACCATCTTCTTTGTCTGCGCGATAATCGCGAACGTCCGCGCGCCGTTCGCGTTCATCTCTGCGGATATCGCGTCGATCTGTACGAATGTCTCGTGTGTCTCGTCCAATCTCGCGACGGTCTTCACGCAAGTCGTGTCGCTTCGGTCCTGCCTTGCTGATGCCGACCGACGCGGCCATCGCAGTTAACAACAAGAGGCCTCGAAAAAATAATCTTCGCGGTTTCCTATTCCTCCCGATCTTCGAATTCGTTCCTTTACTCGCTTCAGAATGCGCGAGTTCTTAGGTCCACCTCCGAAGAGGCAGGAGGAGAGAAAACGCTACGTTAAAGCCGGCGTTATCTTTCGCGGCGGCACCCCTTACCAACTCGTTAGACGCAGGGTCTCCACGGGTGGACGAAGTTTTTGATATTCATTTACGGAAGTTGGTTTACGAAAAGCATGGCCGAAAGACTTCAGCGACCCGTGATTAAGTGTCCTCGACGCGTAGCGTCGGCGTGACTTTAGCCCGGCGTTTCAACGCCGGGGAGCGCGTGGTAAAGTTGTTCTCGTCGCGTAGCGACGACTGATTGTCTAATATCTCAAACTGTTCTTCAGTCGTCGCGACGCGACGCGAATATTTCCTCGATCCTACCCGGCGTTGAAACGCCGGGCTAAAGTCATGACGACGCTACGCGTCGACAAGGTTTTGATCCCACGCTCCCTCAGTTTGTCGCTGAGATTGCGACGAGCTGAAGCTTGTCGGACATCAGAAGTCGTGATTTCGGCTAGAAAGACGACAGCGGTTGTGTTTGCAGGCCGAAGGCCCGCGGGTTCTCGCCGACAATTGCGGCCGCGAAAAAGCGCGGCACGTAGTACACGTTCTCGCTTTGGAAAGTCGCGTCCAGCTTATCGCGATGCTCAGTCAGAGCGCAGATGCTACAGCCGCGATTCTGTTGATTAACTAAAGTCGCCAAATCGCTCACGACGTTTCCCGCGCCCCGATTGTAAGCCAGCAACGCGAGAGCTTCCTTCATTGGATCTTCGTCAAACTTTTTTATTCCAGCCGCGATGTAGCGCGCCGCCGCGTCGGCAGATTTCTCCACATCCAGCAGCTCACTCGCTGACAGGCCATAGTGCTCTCCGGTCTTAGGCAGAAATTGAAACATGCCTATCGCGCCCGCGGAGTTGGGTGCTTGAATGTTGACGTATTCGGATTCAATCAACGGAATGTAGAGTCCGATGAGCGGCGACACGTCGCGCGCCTGAAAGATGCGAATCAACGTCGGCGCCAGCGTCTGTCCGCGTTCGAAGATTAAGCGGGCGTCGCCTTTGCCCAATTGATCACCGCCATTATTGCCGATGCGCCGGGCATAGAACTCGACGGCCCTCTGTATTTCCGCCTCAAACGCCGGCGTGAATTGATAGTCTCTGCCGGACATTTGCCGGGCCAGCCGGCGCGTTTGCTCGCTAACGAAAGTCCCGCGCTCTGGCAGCGTCATTTGTTGGTAAGGCTTAGTCGATTGAATAGTTGCGCGGGTGAAATGCGGAAATCCAGTCAGACAAGTAGTGACGACGAGTAACCAAAGCAGCGTTCTTAGAATTCTCATTAAGTGTGGTCCTTTCGGTTCTCAGGATTGAAGATAAACTACTTCTCAATTTGATAAGCGAGAAACAGCGCCAATAGTGTTCATTGGCGATGCGGTAAGCGAGAAACTGAGGCGAAACTGTTCATGGCGACAAAATATCTTCTGATCGAAAAGAGCTGCTCATCTTTGGATTGCCGCTTCAAGAAAGATGATAAGATCGGCACTCGGCTTGATGTAAAGCAAACTGTTAGTTTGCGCAGACCGTCGCAAGCTAACCGCTTGCGTCACAAGCAGACGACGATGGCACTTTCCACACCAGGCTTAACGGAACTGTTGGATGACTGGCAGCAGGGAGACCGGAGCGCGCTCGAAAGGCTGACTCCCTTGATTTATGACGAGCTGCGGCGCATCGCGCATCGCTATGTGCGGCGGGAGCGCAACGGTAACACGCTGCAAACGACGGCCCTGGTTAATGAGGCTTATCTTCGTCTTGCCGGGCAGGAGAAAACCGAATGGCAGAACCGCGCGCACTTCTTTGCGGTGACCGCGCAGGTGATGCGTCACATCCTTACAGATCATGCGCGGCGACGGCGTTACGCCAAGCATGGCGGCGAAGTGCAACAGGTCTCGCTTGAAGAAGCCTCAGCGATGACCTATCAACGCGCCGCGGAATTAGTAGCCCTCGACGAAGCGCTCGATGGGCTCGCGAAAATCGATCCGCGCAAGAGTCGAGTTGTGGAGCTGCGTTATTTTGGCGGCCTGAGTCTGGAAGAGACCGCCGACGTCTTGGGAATTTCGCTGATGACAGTGCGTCGTGATTGGCGCGCGGCCAAGGCGTGGCTCTTATAAAAAACTAAAGGACGAAGGATAAGAAGGGATTGCCGATTTCCAATTGCCAAATGCCGATTTCATCTGTCTCGGATATGAATCCGCCTGCTACGGATACGTTGGACACACGGCCTAGTCCCGACGCTAACCATCCGCGACCAGGAACAAAGCAATCGGCAATTGGCAATCGCAAATCGGCAATGTAACCAATGACTCCTGAGCGATGGCAACAGGTGGAAGAAGTGTTGCAGGCGGCGCTCGACCGGCCGCCCCATGAACGCGCGTCATTTC